>JAISJZ010000159.1 GCA_031261125.1 Planctomycetaceae bacterium
CATTTCCCAATTCATTAACTCTTTTGTAAATGCAACATAGACAAGCGATAGCAGTATGCAAACGGCAATACCACTGCCGGTCTTTCGCGATAGAAAATGAAAGGAAACAAAAAACGAAAAATAGAGATACAATATCACCGGAACGAACCACGAAGGAAAAAAGGAATGAGTATTGCCGACTCGTAAATCCTGTCCGATTTGGTGTAAAGATAGAGGAAATTCACCGATGCAATAAGAGAATATCTGATAGATAACGATACAGACCAAATACGGTTTCAGTAACGAACCAAACCGTTTGGATAAGAAGGTATCGAAATAGCGTATTCCTTGCCGCATCACAGACGATAATAATCCATAGCCGGAAATGAAGAAGAACATTGTAACAATCGGTCGTCCAAGATACACGAAAAATTCGAGAGGATAACCCGTATGTGTATGTAGGGCAAGATGATGCAGTACGATGCCGATTGCGAGAAGTCCCTTGATGACTTGCGTTGTATCGCGGTCAAAATTACGGGCGGAAGGAACGAACCATTTTACAACATAGGTTCGAGGTTCGAGGTTCACTCTTTTTCATTGTACACTCCGATTGATGTAAAATCAATAATTAAAATGTTTTTTTGAATCGGCAAGTACCAGATACTCACACGGAATCTAACCATTTTACTTTCTAATTTTTTTCAAATCAAGATGTGTTGCTGCTTCGTCCGGCTCTCGCGGTGAAACTGGTTTCCCGTTATTCAAGAACGCTAGCCGCCCCGCTCGCGGCTGTTGTTAAACGGTAATTATTCTAACCGCGAAAAGAGGCAACTCGTTTCCGGTTATTGAAAAAATCGTGAGAAAGATTTTGAAAAAAAACAAGAAAAAATCAAAAAGGTTTAATTTATTTAGCAGGACGGTACGCCGCCGGATAAATAAATCAAACGGGACACGGTTGATTTTCATATAACCATTGCCGGGTAAAATGCCGGTCGCAGAACGAGACACTGCCGCGGATGTTTTCCAGTTGTTCCGTTTCGCCCTTGCCGAATATCAGAACACTGTCGCCTTCTTGGGCTTCGGACAACGCTGCCGCTATCGCTTCCGCCCTGTCCGGCATAACCTGAACGCCGTTGCCCGACGCGAACCCTCTGCCGATGTCGCAGATTGCTGCCGCCGTACCGGTGTCCAACGCATCATCCGCCGATGTCAGAATCACCGTATCCGCCGCCGATTCCATAATCTTGCCGAACTGCGGACGCTTTTCGCTGTCGTGTTCTGCTGCCGCTCCGAACACACAGACCAGCCGACCGGGCGTGATGTCCCGCACCGTTTTCAATACCGCGGACAAGGAGTCCGCCGTCCGCGCCGAATCAAGAAATACGTTAAATTCTTGTCCGCAGGTTAACCGTTCCATCCGTCCCGGTACGCTTTCGACCCGTTCGATACCGCGGGCAATCGTCCGCAGGTTAAGACCGAAACCGATACCCAGCGCAACTGCCGTCAAACAGTTGTAAATATGCTCATCGCCGATGATTTTCGTACAAAGCGGTACCGCCTCGGTACCGGCATTGACGAAAAATGTTTGTTCGTTCGGAAACCGTTCAATGAGCGACGCGCTGATTTCGGCGGCGTTCCGTATTCCGACGGTCAGCAAGGGATGATTGATAAGCGGCACCACGGCTTCGGTAATCCGGTCGTCGGCATTGCAAACGGCGAGGGCTTTCTTCTTTGCGTACTTGAAGATGCCGAGTTTGCTGCGGCGGTACTGCTCAACGGATTGATGATAATCAATATGGTCGCGGCGGATGTTCGTCAGACACACCGCATCAAATTGAATCCCGCTTAACATCCCCTCGGTAAGCATTTTACTGGACACTTCGATAACGGCGTGAGTGCAGCCGTTTCCTGTCATTTTGGCAAGTTCTGCGGCGAGATGTTCCGGTGTCCAATCGCGGATGTTCGGAGTGTAAAATGTTTCACCGTCGAAAACACCGAGTGAACTGATGAGACCGACTTGACATCCGTTTTCGGCAAGCATCCCGGAAATCAGGTACGATGTCGTTGTTTTGCCGCTCGTGCCGGTGATACCCACCATTTTCAAAGAACGTGCCGGCGAATCGAAAACGGCGTGGCAAAAGGCGGCATAGCCGTCGAATACGTTCGGAATGATATAGAACGGCACCGTTTCGGCACCGGCAACGGGTCTGTCGGCAACGACGGCGCAGCATTTGCGGTGAATTGCCAAGCCGACGCTTTCCTCCAAATCGGTGTCCTTGTTCGGCAGGGCGAAAAAGACATCGCCGGAACGTACCGCTTCCGGGTCGGTCGTGCAACTTTTTGCCTGAACGCTGCTTTCAAAAGAGCATTGAACGTTTTTACAGACGTTTTTGAGGATTTGTTTTACAGAAGCGGCTTCCGTTCCGCGGCAGCAGGCGTGCATTGATACTTCTCCTGTATCAAGTGTGTTGTTCCATCAACGCCGCTATTGTTCCCGATTTTTGAATTCTTGTCAACGGCAATTTTTCATTTTCTCCGGCAGTTTCACAACGAACCGGCAACGCCCTTCCCATTACCGGAATTTTTGTTACAATATGGAGGATGTCTGTTCCTCCGCAGCCGCAGCACGGTAAACTGCTTATCGTTTCCGGTCCGTCCGGGGTCGGAAAGGGTACGCTCCTGAAACGGGTGTTTGCCGAAAGTTCCCTGCCGCTGGTGCTGAGCGTTTCGGCAACAACCCGCAAACCGCGGACGGGCGAAACGGACGGTGTGCATTACCATTTCATCACGTCCGGCGATTTCGAGAACAAACGTTGCCGCGGCGATTTCCTTGAATGTTTTGAAGTGTTCGGTACCGGAACGTGGTACGGAACACTGCGGAAGGAAGTCGAAACCGCCCTTGCCGCCGGACGGTGGGTTGTCCTCGAAATTGATGTAAAAGGGGCAAAAGCGGTTAAGGAACAGTTTCCCGATGCCGTGATGTTGTTTGTCAAACCGAAGAACATCGAAGTCCTGAAAGAGCGGCTTGCCGGTCGCGGCACAGAGACGAAGGAGGCGATGTGGCAGCGGCTGTCCGTCGCATTGGATGAATTGCGGCACGCAGACGAGTTTGAACATCAGATTGTCAATGATGATCTTGATGCTGCCGTTGGACAGTTTATTGATATTTTGAAACAGCGGAAAGACAACAATTAGCCCAAAGAGGGCTTGCTTCCTTATCCCTTAACGGATTTTACAGATGATTGAAGAACTCAAAGACGAAGATTTGGTCGGAAAGGTCGGCGGACGGTTCAAACTTTCCGCTTTAATCCAGAAGCGTCTCGTTACGCTCATCAAGGGGTCGCAGTCGCCGGTCGATTTTGACCGCAACAGCGCGGCGAAGGATAAACTCGGCACCGTCATCAAGGAAATTCTTCAAGACAAGATTTATCTGAAAGTGTCGGACAAAAACGTTGCCCGTCCCGAA
>JAISJZ010000175.1 GCA_031261125.1 Planctomycetaceae bacterium
AAGTATCACGATAGACCCGGTTCTGTTGGAAGCAGCCGATATTTTGCCGAACGAACAGGTTCACGTCTTAAACCTGAACAACGGCAGCCGGCTGGCGACTTACACTATCGAAGGGGAACGCGGCAGCGGCACAATGCTGTTGAACGGTCCTGCCGCCCGCTGTGGTCTTGCCGGTGATTTGGTCGTTGTTCTCACTTATGCAAACGTTGAGGATAACGAAGTGAAATCGCACGCGCCGAAAATCATCAAAGTCGATAGGCAGAACCGGATTGTGTAGATTGTCTCGATGCCGTTACTTACCAGCCGAAGCACAGACCGGCATTGAACAAATGGCTGACATTCCGGGCGTTGACCATTGCATCGTAATCAAGAAACAGAAAGATGTTATACACGCCTTCAAACTTGAAACCGCCGCCTAGCAACGCCCAATCCCGACCGGTGTTGCCGCTGAAAAACAGTACCGACGGCGTGAACGTCCCGTGAACTGCCGAGAACCGGACATTGTAAAACGGCGGCGGACTGTTCAGATACTCGTGAAGCCAAGATGCTCTGATTTGCAATTCGACCGCTTCGACCATTTTCCAGTTGACTCTCATTCCAAAGTTCTGATTGAGACTATGCCCGTTCCAATCGCTGCTGAACGAGGTCTCTGCTTCGCCGATTCTGCCGTGATACAGAAAATCGTACTGCAAGGCGTAAAACGGTTTGAACCCCCATTTACCAAAAATGAAGTCAATGCCGAATTCGCCGAACAGATTCGCCTGCAACCCGTTTCCTTTGGAATTAGTGTCGCGGACGTAATCTTGGACCTTGTATTCGTCATAGCCGACGCTGGCGGCACCGCCGAAATGACAGCCGCTTAAATAGAGGAACTTACCTAATCCGAACAAATAATTATCGCCTTTGATTTTAGCGGCATCGCCGAATTTCTGGTCGCTCTTCTGTATGTTGCCGAAGAAGGTGGTATAAACCCCGTGGGACTGAACAACATCGAAGCCGAGTTGCAGTCCGTAAGCGTCCGGCTTGATTTTATAACCGGCATCTTTCGGTTTGAGCGTCGTAATGTCGTAGTACAAGTTCGTCCAAAGCCGACCGCCGCTGCCGAGGTGCCGCTGCTTCTGACCGAGGTAATAATCGTTGTCGAGTGTAAAAAAATGTTCCGCCGAAAATACGGTGCTGCTTATCAGCCAGCAGACAAGGAACAAGATGAAGAACAAAAAATAACGGACGGCAGATGAACACCAACGGGTCGCTGTTAAGTGTGTTTCCGGTTGTAATAGTTCGGAGTTGTCCATCGTGTCCGTTTGTATCGGGGGTTACGCTTATCATTATCGGCACTCCGGCAGGAAAACTTTAACGGTTATCAGGGTTGTATTGATGCTGCCGCTTCCGGCGGTTATACTGTGTCTATGGCTCGTTTCCCTCTTTTAACACGGCACAAGTGCCGCCGCTGAAAACAATGTCCCGATTGATATTTCTGTTATCTATTATTTGCTATTCATTATTCACGGTTCACCTGCTCCCGGCGCAGTATCCGAAGGACGAAAACGTCAGTCCGTATCCGCAGCCGGTCGTTGAGCAAAAACTCGTTCAAACGTTCAACGATTTTTCGCAGTGGAAACCTCTGCACGAGGTCCAACTTGACGGACAAGCCGCGCGGCTGAATATCACGTCAACCGGCACCGACCCGTATGTTTTGCTGCCGCCGTTTGTACCGCTTGATGCCGGGACATTTGAACTGCGGCTGACGTTCAAAAGTACTGCTGCACCGCAGGCGGAACTGTTCTGGGGAACGCAAAAACAGCCGGGATTCAACCCGGAAAATGCTGTCCGGTTCGATTACGACCAAAATACGAAAGAAGCAAAACCCTGCACCGTCCGCTTCCAAACGGATGCCCCGCTGACACAACTGCGGCTCGACCCCGGTATGTCTGAAGGACTGACAGAAATTGTCAACGCCGGGTTGTACCGGATTAAACTTGGCGAAGTCCCGAAGAACCCGACACCGTGGGTAAAACCGAACTGGGCGGACAACATTAAAGAATGGAAAACACTGTCGAACAAAAAAATCACGGTGAAGTTTGCCGCCGACGGTACCGGAGCGCAAATCGTTTGTAATAACAACGTTATCGGCGAAATTTATCCGCTGGCGATGAGCGGTTCCGCGGACTTTACCATCCTGCTGAAGCCGCTGGAACCGTTGACTGTCATTAGTCCGCCGGATACAAATCCGATTCAATTTCAATTCCCGACCAATCCGAAAACGATTTTAACTTTCCTGTTGGTAGAAGACGAACTGCGGTTCACCGTTTCGTCGCCGGAACCCGTGTTTGGTCCGGTGTTTCGTCCAAAAGGAACAATGCAGGAGGCGGTTCTCAACGGCGCGGAATACTTGGAGAAAGGCGAACATTCGTCGGCAACGTCGGACATCATTACGCCGGAACACCTGCGTTTTGCCGCCAATCCTTGGCACATCACTTGGGCGTTTATGGGTTTGACGACCGAACAGGCGGGCTTCGCTTTACTGTACGATAATCCTGACGAAACACAGGCAATTTTTGCAACGCCGGATAAGATTCTTCAATATCACAACGAGCAGGAATCTGTGATTCCCTCCCACTATCTCGGATTACACGGACAGAAATTGTCAGGAACAGTAAAAATCGTTGACAACAGTCCGAAGCGGCAGCAGGGGTTAAACGAACTGATTCTTTGGGGCGTGAAAAAGCACGGATTGCCGGAGTTGCCGGTGAGACCGAGGGACGATGAGGCACAGCGGCAACTGAATTTAGCGGCATTTGAAAAGTCGCTTATTGCTGCCCCGAACGGCTGGCGGCACGCTGCCACACCCGGTACGGACAAGCAGCATTTTCCCGTGTCTTACGGCAACGACTTTGCTTCTGCGGTTTGGCAGTTGTCGGGCAAATTGCCAAAGGTTCCGAAGTTAGACCACGGCGGCGGACATCTGCGAAATCCCGTTTCGTTCCTTTTGATGCAGCAGGGACAGGTGTTTCTCGATTGGACCCGAAACGAAACGAAAGCAATCCTTGCACAGCAGCAGCCGGACGGTTCGTTTCGCTATGCCGGTAAATACACAAAAGGACATTGGGAAGATACCGCATCGGGGCATTGCGGCAATTCACTGTACCGGCTGATGTACAATTACCGGATGCTCGGCGACGTGGAGGTTTTGGACGCAGTCCGCAAGGGATTGACGTTTGCGAACAAGTACGCCGTTCCCCGCGGGGCGCAGGTGTGGGAGTTGTCGCTGCATACGCCGGACATTATGGGGTCATCCCGAATGGCAATGGCGAACGTTTGGATGTACGAAGCAACCGGTGAAAAGCAGTTTCTTGACGCTGCCGAACAATGGGCAATTACCGGGCTTCCGTTTGTGTATTTACGGGAAAGCAGCGGTGCGAATGTAATGAAGTATGCGACGATACCAGTGTTCGGGGCAACGAATTGGAACGCACCGAACTGGATGGGCTTGCCGGTGCAGTGGTGCGGTTTGGATTACAGCGAAGCGTTGTTTATGTTAGCGGAACACAGCCAACTCCTTGATTGGCGGACAATTGCCGAAGGGATTTTGATTACTGCCGAACAGATGCAGTATCCTGACGGTGTTTCTGCCGGACTGTTGCCGGACTCGTTTGCGCTGAAAACGCAAAAGCGGAATCCGGCGGACATCAATCCCTCGGTACTGGTGATGCAGCGGCGGCGGTTGCAGGGCAAAATTGACAGCGTTGCCGTTGCGGTCAGTGCGGATAAGAAGTTCCGTATCGTTTCGCCGTTTCCGGTAAAAATCGAGGGGAACACTACCGTTATTGACGGACAGAAAGAAACAATGTATCAGGTTCTTATCAATGGCAGTGAGTTAAGGACAATTAACTCGAACGGGCGTGACGAATTGAAAATCGGCGCAACGCCGGATGTTTTTACAGATAGGTAAGAGTAGGATTTTTAGAATAACCCCCAGTGAACCGGCAGGGCTAACGCATCAAAATATGTTTTATAGCGTTATTTCTTGCTTTTTCATCTATTGCGAGTTGAAACATCAGCGTTGGAATCGTCT
>JAISJZ010000197.1 GCA_031261125.1 Planctomycetaceae bacterium
ATTTGCAGGTCGTTCAGTTTCCGCAACTGGGCGAGAAGGTCAACGATTTCAGCGTGAACTTCTTCCGTTTGACGGATAACCAAACTTAAATTCGGATAATACTCCATCATTTCGCCCTCACCGCCGCCTGCTTGCCACGAATCCGGTGAAATCACCGCCTCGATTAGGTCCATAATTTCGCCGAAGTCCGCCATACTTCCGCCTTCCGCTCCCGGCTGCGGTATTCCCAAACCGTTGTTCATTCCGGTAAGTCCGCTCTGTCCGCCTTGCTGACCGCTGCCGCCGAGATTCAACGCACCGAAATTCTGCGCCAACAAGCCCGAATTACCCTGCTGCGATGAGGCAACCATATTGTTCGTGTCGGCGGAATTGTTCGATGCCAGCGGACTTAACGCAGTGCCTCTGGATACAGCACGCCCGGACTGCTGCTGAATCGACCGGTTAATCGCATCACGCATATCAAACCGGTTTCCGCCGTCAACTTTGGAACTGCGGTTAATCAGGTCGCCGACGTAGTAGGTATGTTCATATAACGCACCTTTTGCCTTCGACGCACTCGTGATGTTGAGCATTTCATTTTTCACGACGTAGGCAAGGTTCATTTGGTCAAGAATCAGATTTAACACGCTCTTCAACTTGATTTCCTTCATAATTTGAATCGAAACCAAGCGGTCAGTCGTAATGTCAACTTCACGCAGCGCGTTCCAATCGACGATAATATCGACACCGGTTTGTCCGCTCAAAATCTTCAATAGTTGTTCGAGCGGAATCGGCTTGTCGATGTTAATCGACACCGGCATTTCCAGTTTGCGGAGGATTTCCAGTTCGCTTTCAGGGCGGCGGAATTTCAGGACATCGTCCGACGAACGCCGCCGTTCGGTGAGTCCCTTCCAGTTGTCAATGTAGTGTATCGGGCTTTTCTCAAAGTTCGGCATCACCGACGCATTGTCAACACCCAGCATTGCATTAACAAACGCTTCCGCTTTATCGTCCCGCACCGCCGCACTGCGGTAGGCGTTCCAAGCCAACTGCGTTGTCGTTAAAAGCATATTCGTTGCCGGTTCATCCGGCGCAAATTCTTTCGCCTTCTTTGCCAACATCACCGCTTCTTCGTACCGCTGTTCGTCAATCAACTTGTTACACTCGGCAAAGAGCGTTTTGAGCCGTTCCTCTTTATTTCGGAGTTCTTCTGCTTCCCTGCGGCGGTCTTCGAGAACGGCTTGATTCTGTTTTGCCAAATCGAACTGCGATTGATACTGTTCGTTGAATTTCACGGTGTCGGCAATCGCCCTGTCAATGTTGCGGATGAAAGCGTCTTTCGTTGCCGCATCCAGTTGCGACTGCTGTACTTTAATTTTGGCGTTTTGCAGAATTTCCAGACCGGCATCAGGATTACGCTGTTCCCGGCTGATTTTTTGAGCATCGGCAATCTGCTGCATAATCTCCGAGGAGATTTGCGATACGAGTGCCTGTCGCTGCTGCATTGCGGCATCAACAAGAGGGGCGTTGGACGCAACGAGCGGCTGTCCGTTGTCCCGAACCTGTTGAACGCTGTAAGCCGGATTCGGTGCCGGATGATAAACTGCCGGTAAATTCTGCGGTATCGGCTGCCGGCGGGCGGCAATTTCCGTTAACAATTTATTCGGTGTATCGCTCCCTGCCGGATACAAGGACTCGGCAAGATTATAACCCATTGCTACGCGGCTTAACTGTTCCGCTCTGTTCAGGTCGCCGGCGTTCAACGCCGTCCGTGCCTGCTGTAAAATTGCCAACGATTGATTCAAATGCTGCTGTGCCGCCTGGGACAATCCCTGATTCACTGGAACGGCAGAAACGGTAATGCTGCTGTTTTGAACCCGCCGGGCATCGTCAACCCGTTTGAACATTGTTTGCGGTTCAAGACCGAGTTGGACATCTGATTGACTAAACGCAACCCGCTGTGCTGCCGCTTCCTGCGTCAGTTGGGTTGCTAACTCCAATTCGCCGCGGCGGAGCATTGTGTCCGCCTGTTGAAGCGAAAATACGGCATAACTGCGGCGGAACTGTTCGGAATTTTCGGTGTTCCGTCCGAAGTCCGCCAAGTATTTCGACTGTTGAACCAGCGTGCGGATTTGTTCGGGACGCTCATCGGTTGCCCGGTACGTCAAACGCATCTGTTCGACTTCTGCCGTTAAGCGTTCAGCCGTTGCGATGTCTTTGGTTGCAACCGCTTTTCGGGCAAGATGAAGTTTCTGTGCGCTGACTTGGTACGGGTCTGACACCGGACTGACTGCCGCAGCGGGAAGTACCGGCTGCTGCGCCGATGCAGAGTTTCCTAATAACGAGAACGGATGACCGGCAGGGCTGAAAGTTGCCGTCAATCCCAGTGCCGCGGCAATGATGCCGGATGTGATTCTTGCTTTCGGTTTCAACTCGATTCTCCTTTCGAGGCACGCAACAGATACACGGAACCGCATATCTTGCCTTGTTTCGCCCGGCATTCCGTGTCCGGGGTCAAAATACAATATGTCTTTCCGTATGAATCGGATACTTTACCGTGTTTCCATTAGAAAAAAACGCCGTTGGATGCAAAAAACGGGTTAGATTATTGAAATTACGAATAAAATATGTTATTCCTTTCCCGTATGAAGATTTTTTTCGATTATCTTGTTTATCTTTTCGTTCGGGTGCTGTTTTGTGTTGCCCAGTCGTTAAGCATCGGTGCGGGACATAAACTGACGCAGGGATTGGCGTTTGTTTTTACCGAAATTATTCCGGTGCGCCGCCGGCTGCTCAACGAAAACCTGCTCATTGCGTTTCCTGAATCAACTGCCGAAGAACGCCGCACCCTTATCCGTAAAATGTGGGAACACCTGCTTCTGATGGGAGTCGAAGTTGCTGTCGGGCAGCGGAAAATCCGCGATAGAAACTGGAAAGGGCATCTGGAACTCAAAGGCGTTCAACCGCTGTTGAAATTGCTGAACCAAGACCGACCGGTCATTATCGTAACGGGACATTTCGGTAATTTCGAGATGGGCGGCTTTTCCCTCGGCGTACTGACGTACCCGTCTCATTCTGTTGCCCGGACGCTGGACAATCCGTTTTTGAACCGTTTTATCAAGGACTTTCGGGAAGTAACCGGTCAATTTCTGATTGCCAAGAACGGCGGAGCGAATGATATTATTCGAGTGCTGGAACACAAAGGGCTGATGGCGTTTCTTGCCGACCAATCGGCAGGACCGAAGGGCTGTATGGTTAACTTTTTCGGCAAACCCGCTTCGACATTTAAGGCGGTCGCGCTGCTGGCGTTGCAGTACGAGGCACCGCTCGCTGTTTGTTATTCGCTGCGGCAAACGGACGAATACGGCAATTTTATTCCGCTGCATTTCACGATGCACATCGCCGAAATTCTCGACCCGTTGGATTTGCCGCCGGGCGTTCAGAACGTCAAAGACATCACGCAGTATTACACGAAAATCCTTGAAGACGGTATCCGGCAGTATCCCGAACAATACTGGTGGCTCCACCGCCGATGGAAAGAGTATAAAAAGCCGTGAAGCGTATTCAAGCCCCCTCTTGCCGACACGGTACTTTTTACGATAATTACCGGTTGCCCGCGTCATACTAACTTCTACTTTTTCCCTGATGTACGATAACGTTGCTGTCGTTGGTGCCACCGGTGCCGTTGGAACGATTATTTTAGACCTGCTCGAAAAACGGAACTTTCCGTTCAAGACGCTCAAACTCATCGCTTCTGCCCGCAGTGCGGGGAAAAAACTCGCGTTCAAAGGACAGCAATACACCGTCGAAGAGTTGAAACCGGACGTGTTCGACGGCGTTCAGTTGGTTATTGCCAGTACGCCGGATGACACCGCCCGCGATTTTATACCGGAAGCCGTCAAACGCGGCTGTCTCGTCATTGACGAAAGCGGTTATTGGCGGATGAAACCGGATGTACCGCTTGTGATTCCCGAAGTGAACCCGGAAGCCATCCTGGACCATCACGGGATTATTTCCAGTCCGAACTGTTCGACGACGCAACTCGTCGTTGCCCTGAAACCGCTGCACGATTACGGCAAAGTCCGGCGGGTGATTGTCAGCACTTATCAGGCGGTGAGCGGTGCCGGTCTTGCCGGTACGCGCGACTTGGAAAACGGGTCGCGGGCGGCATTAGCCGGTGAACCCTGCCCTCCGTTGGAAACGTTCCCCTATCCGATTGCGTTCAACTGTATTCCGCAAATCGGTTCTGTTAAGGAGAGGGGTTATACTTCCGAAGAATTGAAACTGCTGTACGAAACGCGGAAGATGCTCGGCGATGATTCGATTCAGATTTGTCCGACAGCGGTTCGCGTACCGGTGGCGAATTGCCACAGCGAAAGCGTTTTGGTGGAAACGGAGAAAAAAATCCCGGTCGAAGTTGCCCGTGAATTGTTTGCGGCAATGTCCGGCGTGGTCGTGATGGACGACATTGAGAAAAAGATTTATCCAATGCCGAACATTTGTACCGGAAAGGACGAAGTGTTTGTCGGACG
>JAISJZ010000204.1 GCA_031261125.1 Planctomycetaceae bacterium
AGTCCGAATCTGAACTTGATAGAGCGGCTTTGGAAGTTTTTCAACGAGAAGGTTCGGAACAATCGGTATTATGCAACGTTTCCAAAATTCACGGAGGCGTGTAAAAGTTTCTTTCGCTGCCGAAAGAAATGGACGGAAGAACTACGCACACGACTCACGGAAAACTTCCACCGATTCAAAACCAATGTTCTAAGTAATTAGGGTATAATGTGTAAAGCGTGTTCATTTGTTTTTACTTAAATTGATTTTCCGTTGAATTTCCTCGATTTCTTCGGGGGTCAATTTATCGGCGGCAATGTCGATAATGGCGGCAACGGCAGCGGACGCATTATCAGGAAAGAACGTTGCTAACAAATTCTTTACAGCGGACTTGCGCAGTGATTCCTGACTGGCTCTGACCCGGTACAGGTACCGCTTGCCGTCGTTGCGGTATTGCAGAACATCTTTTTGGACAAGGAGTTACAGCATCGTTCTGACGGAAGTATAACTCGGCGGGTCGGGCAGTTGTTCGAGAACTTGCTGCACGGACGTTTCGCCGAGTTTCAGCACCGTTTCGGTGATTTGTCGTTCCCGCCGTCCGAGCGAGTTCATTATGCTGCCTGCCGCTTTTTTCTTTTTCATTGCCGATGAATGTATATGTTAATTGATTAACGTGTTAATATATCAACGCAAAAAACGGAAACGGTCAATACCTGATGTTGAAAAAAATTATTCTCTTAAAATTTAAGGGCGGGGGGCTTGTCCGTGCCGCTGTTTTTTTGATAATAGTAGAGGGGTTTTGAAAACCTCCAAACAAAAAGAAAAGGAAAAAACTCTTCATTTTCTTCTTTTCTTGCGGTAAAAGACCGTTTTTAGAAGTCCCCCAATAGAAACACCGCCGTTGAAACGGTGCCTTAACGTTTTTCCGTTCACCATTATGCAAATCTATATTTCCGGTCAGTATTTTTCCAAAGAAAACGCCGCGGTCAGCGTCTTCGACCACGGTTTCCTTTACGGCGACGGTATCTTCGAGGGAATGAGGGCGTACAGCGGTAAAGTATTCCGCCATCGGGAACACTTGCAGCGGCTCTGGGAATCCGCCCGCAGTATTTTTCTGCAAATTCCGCTCACACCGGAAGAAATGGAAAATGCCGTTAACGAAACTCTGCGGGTGAACGGCTTGAAAGACGCCTATATCCGCCTCATCGTTACCCGCGGTGCCGGTACCCTCGGTCTCGATGCCGACCTGTGTAAAAATCCGCAGGTGATTATCATCGCTGACAAACTTTCGCTGTATCCGCGGGAATTTTATGAAAAGGGGTTGGAAATCGTTACCGCTTCAACCACCCGCACCAATCCGGGTATGTTAAGTCCGCAGGTGAAATCGCTCAACTATCTGAATAACATAATGGCAAAAATTGAAGGACATCTTGTCGGCTCTGTCGAAGTCCTTCTGCTCAACTCGAAAGGCGAAGTGGCGGAAGCGTCCGGCGACAACATTTTCATCTGGAAGCGGGGCGTTCTGCATACGCCGCCGTCCGATGCCGGTATTCTCGAAGGCATCACTCGCCGCGTCGTCTTGGAAATTGCCGCCGAATTGGGTATCAAGACGAAAGAAGCGGCAATGACCCGGCACGATATTTATACGGCAGACGAATGTTTTCTCACGGGCAGTGCTGCGGAATTGATTCCGGTGGTAAAACTCGACGGTCGTCCCATCGGCGGCGGCAAACCGGGGACACTCACCAAAAAGTTGCTGGCGAGGTTCCAAGAGGAAACGTTGAAATAACTCCGTTTCACTCTTGATTCAAAACCGTTTATTCGGCATAATGCGGGCGGTTATATTTTTCACACAAAACAACGGCGGGATAAACCCGTCGGCTCAATGAACTGAATGAACTCCTATTTTCCTATATGTCCCGATTCGATGGCTGCTTACGGCGATTATCAGCGGCAGCGTTCGATGACGCTCGGCGACTTGCTGCTGGAAAACCGCATTATCTTTCTGCAAGGCGAAATCCGCAGCGACAACGCGAACGAACTGGTGATGAAACTGCTGTATTTGCAGAGCGAAAACCGCCGCAAAGACATCCACTTTTACATCAATTCGCCCGGCGGTTCGGTTACGGCAACCTTGGCGATTTACGATACAATGCAGATGTTGAGTTGTCCGGTAGCAACCTATTGTGTCGGCTTGGCTGCGTCCGGCGGTTCGATTCTCTTGGCAGGCGGTACGAAGGGCAAACGGTTTGCCTTGCCGCACAGCAAGATAATGATGCATCAGCCGTGGGGCGGCGTACAAGGACAGGTCAGCGACATTGAAATTCAGGCAGAGCAAATCCTGAAAGACCGGGCGATGCTGAATGAGATTTTGGCGTTTCACATCGGCAAACCGGTAGAGGACATTGCGAAGGACACCGACCGGGACTTTTACTTAAATGCCGAAGAAGCAAAAAGTTACGGCATCGTTGACGACATTTTGAAGAAGCAGGATGTCGAACCGGAAGACAAATGATGCCGACCACTGACTATCAACCAACAACTGTTATATGCCTCTTTTACCTTATGTTATCGAAAAGACCGGACGCGAAGAGCGTGCGATGGACATTTATAGCCGGCTGTTGAAAGACCGTATCGTCTTTCTCGGTTCGCAAGTCAACGACGAAGTTGCCAACGCTATCGTTGCCCAACTGCTGTTCCTCAACTCCGACGACCCGAACGCCGATGTTCACCTGTACATCAATTCGCCCGGCGGTTCCGTGACCGCCGGACTGGCAATTTACGATACGATGCAGTTTATCAACTGCGATGTCGCAACGTACTGTATCGGACAAGCCGCTTCAATGGGTGCCGTCCTGCTCACCGCCGGTGCCGCCGGAAAACGCTATGCACTGCCGAACGCGCGGATTCTGATTCATCAGCCGCTCGGCGGAATGGAAGGTACCGCCGAAGAAATTATGATTCACGCCAAAGAGTTCAGGAATGTCAAACAGAAACTTAACAAGATTCTGTTGAAACACACCGGACACGACATTGCGAAAATCGAACAGGACACCGACCGCGACCGGTTTATGTCTGCCGAAGAGGCACAGGAGTACGGACTGATTGACAACGTGGTTGAAAAAATCGGAAAATAACGTTTAGCCCGGCGGCTTGCCGCAGGCGGAGTACAAGGATGTACAAAATCACTTTTTTTCTCGTGTTGACCGTTTTCTGCGCCGGCTGCACCGGCGGCGGGTTCTCCGGCTGGACGGAACAATCGCTGCTGCTGCAAGAAAATCAGCGGTTGGAACACGCTTTGTATGTTACCCGTGCGCAACTGCAAAATGCAAAACGGGAAAACGCTCTGTTGAAGGGGCAGGAAGCAGGAGACAGGAGGCAGGAGACGGGAGATATTTCTATCCCCCTCCGTCCAAACCGGTTGAAAACAGCACCGAAGGAAGAAGCACCGCCGTTTGAAACGCCGAAGGTGGAAATACCGGTTGATGCGCCCGAATCAATAACGCCGCCGGATGCACTGAAAGGAACGATGAATATGCCGGAATTTCCTCCGGTTGACGAAGCATTAGTACCGCCAATGTGGTCGCCGACACGGTGAAATGGT
>JAISJZ010000286.1 GCA_031261125.1 Planctomycetaceae bacterium
GCTGAACGAGAAATTTTCCGTTGCCGTCGCCGTTCTGTGATTCATTGTTCCCGGCGTGCTGAAACGTTTCAAAATCCCAATCTAACCGAATGGAATTTTTCGTTGAGGTGTAATCAATACGGTGCGGTGTCGTTTCAACAACAAGCGGACTGGAATTGACGGCGTTTGCCGCGGTATCACCGGCGTAAGCAATTTTGAACTGGTATTCCGTGTCGGCAAGCAAGCCGCTGAACGTGTATTGATTTGCCGATGCGCTAATCGCTTCGGAAACCTGCCACGTTTTTGCATTGGGACGGTCGGACTCTTCCCAACAATAAATGATGTAATTCTTGTTCTCTTGTTTCTTTGCGCCGAAACCGGCTGCTGCCCAATGCAGCGTAATGGACGTATCATTAACTTCTTTCGCAACGAAGATTTCGCCCTGTGTCGTTGCTGACGCAACCGTCGACTTTTGCTGAACGGTCGAACCCTCCGGCGTGTAAATAACGCGGAAGAAATACTTTTGTCCCGGTGTTAATTCTTTAACGGTGCAACCTAAGCGGTCGGCATCTAAATCGGCTTCCGTCAACGGCTGCGGTTTCCATTGTGCTTCGGAAGTCGGTGCGGATTGTCCGATAAAGTACTGCACCGTTACCGTTGACGACGTTTTCGGTACGAAATTCCAGTCAAGTTTAACCGTGTCAATCGTGGTTTCACCGGCACTTAACGTTCCGGCCGTTAATGCGTCAACGTAAATCGTGTGCTTTGTTTCACCATTTAATTCATATTGAACCCGGAAATAATACTTTTTATTTGATGCGAGATGTTCCGCAGTGAATGAATTTGTCGTGCAGTTATTCTCGACGGTGCGCCAATTCGTATCCGCATCGGGGTCAAGCGAACCGTCACAGCGTTGCACTGCGACAGCCGTACCGTTTGCGATGCCCGGTATATCCCACGATATTGATGCACTGTTATTCGATACACTGTCTAAAACCGCCGCAACACCGGTTTCCTCCGTCGAAACGGCAGAGTATGAAACAACGCCCGCCTTGGATGTATAACGGACTCGGATATAATACTTCGTACCGGCATCAAGATTGTTCAGCGTTGTGGCCGTCGCCGTTGTGTTGGCACTGTCAATCCAATCCGCTCCGTTGCCGGTCTTGCTGATTTCGATGTAATTTGCGGTTCCCGTTTTACTTTCAAACGTCCACGAAACCCGGATGCTCTTTTCCGTTGCATTTGACAGCGTGATACTCGTCGGCGAAGAATAGTTCAGAACGTCGGTATAACGGGTCTGTGTTAAACCGTCAACAACAACGTTGTATTTAACGCGGAAATAATATGACGTATTCTCTTTCAAACCAATGACTTTGAACCCGTTCGCAACCGCTGCTGCTGAATTAATTTTGGCATTCGTCCAATTCGTTTCCTGCGCCGGACTTGATGTTCCGCTGCACACCTGAACGATAAAACCAGTACCGGTGACTGCCGGCGGGTACATTAACTCAACGTTCGTTGTTTCAGCATTCGCCTCCGTTAATGTGTAAAGTGTCTTAACGGTCACCGTTTGCGTTTCGGTTTGTACACCGGTACTCACCGGCTGATAATAAACGAGTTTGAATTCGTAATCAGTACCGGCTTCCAAGTCATCAACGGTAAAGTTCCGCAGTGCCGCCGTTGTGTTTTCCGCTTTGTATTTGCCTGCTTCAATCCAATTGCTGCCGTCCTTCTTTTGAACCGAAAAATAAGTACCACTTTTCGCAGCAATCGTCCACGAAAGTTTGACCGATTCCGAAGTTAATGCCTCTGCTGTCAATTCGCTTTGCAGTGTCGAAACGGTTACGGACTCAGTGTATGCTCTGCCGTATTTTGTCGAACCGAACGACACACGGAACTCGTATTCCGTTGCCGCTTCTAAACCGCTGATTTGATACGAGTATTCCGTTTTACCGGCGGTATAACTATACAGAATATCGCTGCCCAGTTGCGTCCATATTTTCGTCCCGCTGACCGTTGACGCTTTCTCGATTTTGAACGGTTCATCGGTCCGGAGATGGTCGAAGTCCGAAACGTCCCAAGTGAGCATCATACCGGATGCCTTGATGTCCGAAACTGCCGGTGCAGGATAAACCGTTGCCGACTCGGCCGCAACACCGGAAGCCGACTGCACCGGCTGCTGCTGTGCGAACACCCCCGGTGTCAGCGGCGAAACGGACATCAGTTCCCGGCTTTCAAGGGATTCGAGATGCAGCGCACGCTTTTTGAAGGAGAAGAGAAACATATCCCTTCCTATCGGTTATTCCGGTTGTAAAACTTAAATGGATGATGACAGTTTTCCGCGTCAGGGCAGAGGCGGGATATCATCCATTGTTATCGGAAACGAAACATTCACCCTGTTATAGACGGATTGCATCGGCGGGGCAACCAGCAGCACCGTTGCCGGCTCTTTAAGCCACGCAAGCCAGTGATTCTGCTGTAATTCGCCGAGATTATCAATATCGTAGTGCTGCCGCAACGCCGCATTCCAATCACCGGTTCTCATTCCCGTTTCGGCAAACCGGACAAGAAGCCGTTCGCCGTGAAGCCCGCCGATATCGCCGGCTCGCTGTTTGCCTAAATGAATCAAAAATTCCGTAACGGAAAATCCCTGGGCGTAAAACGGCATCGGGTCGGACGGATAATCCGTTGCGGCAACCATCCGGTTAAACGGCAGACATTTTTTGACATCGTCCCGAAGAAAGTGCCGAAGCATCCGCCGGTAACTTTCCTTCTCCGCAGAACATTCCACAGTCGTTGCCGCCCCTTCGTCCAGCCAGCGGGGAACGGGCTGCCGAAAATATGTTGCAAAAACCGTGTGCGTGATTTCGTGCGGAATCACGGAATCAAGAATACGTTGTGCCGAACCTTGAATGTTCATTTCCCATCCATAAACCTCGCCATTATCGAAAATGAACGTCGTCGCACCTCCGGCACCGAGATTCTCGCCAACGGCAACACGAATCGGACACTTTTCCGCCCAATCCGGCAGTGTTTTGCCGAGCCAGCGGACTGCCAATTCATTCCGGCATCGTTCAGCGGTCTCACCGAATTCTTTCGCAAGTTCTAATGTCGGTGCGTTATCTACGGTAAAGTTTGTTGTTTCATACTGCGCTCCGGTCAGAAAAACCAAAGACAGGACAATACCGGCAAACCGAACGGGAAAAAGGCGGGTATCCATACCCCAAAGACCTCCCTGCTAGTGTTCCGCCATCCGTTCTTGAACGGCGATGCGGGAGTATACCACATCTTGCTGTTTATGAAAATACCAATTTATGATTTTTCGCTGCCCGTTACAGGAAATTGAATCCCAGTTGAATGGCGAGATTACCCCAAGCACTGCGAAACGGTATCAGAATCGGATGCGAATTCGGCGGAAAATGCAACCGGCAATGTTCACCGCTAATCACGTTCGGCAAACTAATCGACAGCGAGTATTGTGCCAGTTTCGCTTTCGCCGCTCCGCAAACAATGTTCGTAATTTCCCCGACCGCATCGAGAACTTCGTCATCTAACTCAGTCAGTTCCGCCATCAACATTGTCGATGCCGCTTTTAAGGCAACACTCTCCGTCATCGATAGGACAATCGTACCGACCCCTTTGCCGGATATACCGATAATACCGCTGACCGGATATAATGCCTGATTGTTCTCCATCAGCCCCAGACCGGTACGCTCGATTTTGCAGTTCAGCATTGTGTTAAAACACTCTTCGAGACCGGCAACAACCGGATTGATATAGTCAACATCCATAGTAATTAAATTTAGTGTTGTTGATAAGGTTTCAGGCGGAATTGTTCATTCTGCCGGTGAACGACTACAAGCGAATTATAAAACAAGGATTTTGGAAATCAACCCCAGCGGGAAATTTTGTTGAAATTTTGTTGATTTTCTGTTATTTTTGGGTGTGAAAGTGCCGACTTTTACACCGGGACTTTGAATGTCATCAGTTTATCGACAGAAATTGACAGAGAACAGACAGTTTTCCCCCTTAAAAAGTTTTTTACCTGAAAATTTTCCGGGGACTTCTATTTTTCTTTTTGTATGGTACAATAGGCGGAAACATTCAGGCCTTGGAGTTGTTATTTTGTCCCCTATTCCTACTCCCTACGATGAGCAATGAGACGTTGAATTATCCTTTTGTACAGCGGCGCGGGATGAATCCAAATGCTGGGGGACCACCGCCGGGCGTGGAGCGGCGTAATGCGTTTTCTAATGCATATGATGGTTTATCACCGGATGCGCAGCAGTTGGCGGAGGCGATTGACCAGTACAAATTTCAGAATCGCCGCCGGTTTATCACTTATGAGGAGATGTTGTCGGTGATTAAATCGTTGGGGTACCATAAGTAGCGGTTATTTGGGGTCATAGCTCAGTTGGGAGAGCGCGGCGTTTGCAACGCTGAGGTCGTCGGTTCAAGTCCGTCTGGCTCCAATG
>JAISJZ010000296.1 GCA_031261125.1 Planctomycetaceae bacterium
GCGGCTCGCCAAATTCAACAGTTGCATTCAAAAACATTTTATAATACACTCAAAGAGACCAAATTCCGATTCTCGCAACCGTTACGGATTCGCTGGAAAGTCCCATATGTTAACCTTAACCATTCAGCCGTCCTTATTGTATTTGCCGCCTAATGTCCGCCGACCCTAACCCTAAACAAATTGACCGCAATTTTGCCGCTCAAGCCCTTCAAGGGTTGGATTATGCGCCGAATGTCGGATTGATACATCTCAATAATAAAGGACACATCGCCGAAGTTCACGGCTGTTCCTTTCAATGGTTGCGTCCGTTTATCGGCAAGTCCGCGATGGTTGTCTTTCAGGAAAATGCGTCCTTTGTTCAAATTCTCTTGCAATCCCTCAAAGGAACTAACGGAGAAACCGAAGATTGGTTTCAGGGCGGATACCTTAAAATACAGACGATTCCGTTGCAGGAAGACGGACATCTTACCGGCGTTGCCGTTTATATCTTTGACAACACGGAAACCGTCTCTACCGTGAACGGTGCTGACGAACAGATACTTTTATTCGATTCCATTCAGCAGAAAACGAAGTTGCTCTCTGCTATTTTGGGATTTTCGCAAGACGGAATTCTGGCGTTCACAAGCAACATCGCCCATCGGCAAATCAATACCCGCCTTGATGAATTCTATGACGGTGAAGCATCCGAGGTGTTTTCCGCTATTACTCTCGACGGTATTGAAAGAAATCAATCCCGTTTCGTCAAAAATCCCGAAGATTTTTGCAAAGCCGTTATTCAGTTGCGGGAAACTAACGAACCGCAAGAGTTTCTGCTAAAAATGAAAAACGGACGTTTTCTGGAAGTGCGGGGAATGACCGTCAATACGGGAAAGAATGAATTAGAACACACTCACATTTGGACGTTTCACGATGCGACGCGGCATTATCAAAACCTCGAAACGATAGAGACGCGGGAACTCCTGCTTAAAGAGGTTTTGGAATCAACTGACGAGGCGATTCTTGCAACGGAAGATGATTCGGATTCTATCCTCTTCGTAAATAATAACTATAAAGATTTATTTGCGAGTGTCATTCCTAACGGTGAACAAGTTGATTGGGAAAAAATTCCCGTATCGAGATTGCTGTCCCTCATAGCCCAAGCCGCTGCCGGAAATAGTGAGTTGTTTAAGAATATCTCGGAGTTCTTAAATAGCCGCAAAAAACAAACAATTCGTATCGTTCATCAAACGAAGAATGGACGTATTCTGCGTTTGAACGGTTCGGCGGTTCCTTCGTCCGAAAACGAACAAAAGACCCTGCGGGTCTGGGCTTGCCGCGATAGAACGGAACAGGTTCTCGCATTCAATGCTCTTCAAACGATTCAGCAAATTATTCAGATGATTTCCGAACCCGTTTGCTGGTTCGATTTCCAAGGAACGCTTATTTACGCCAACAATGCAACGGCAATTCTTTACGGATACGAAAACTCCGAAGACATCAACAAAAAAACCTTTTTTGATTTATCCAGCGACATTAAAACGAAAGAACAGTGGGAACACTTTATCGGAATGATTTCGGAACAGAAATCGTTCAAACGGCGCATTGATATACGAAAACTTGACGGAACAACAACACCTGTATCCGCAGTTTATGACGTATTTTTGCAGGAAAACAAAAAGTATCTTGTCGTTTGTCTGCACGACCTTTCCGACCATATCCGGCGCGTCGAAGCAGAAAAAGCGTCTGTATCCAAGACGCAATTTCTTTCGCATATGTCGCACGAAATCCGCACGCCGCTTAACGGCGTGATTGGGATGTCCGATTTACTGCTTGATACGGAGTTATCGCCCAAACAACGTGAATACGCCGAGTTGGCAAAGGCAAGCGGAAAGTATCTTTTGACGCTTATCAATGACGTTCTTGACTTTTCCAAAATCGAAGCGGGCAAATTGGAAATCGAAAGTATCGAATTCGATTTGTTGGAAGTCATCGAGTCGGTTCTCGGAATGTTGGCGGTGAAGGCGGAAACGAGCAATGTTGAACTTTGCAGTTTATTTAAGACCTACATTCCGCGCTGGGTTGTCGGCGACCCCGGACGGATTCGGCAAATCTTGGTGAACCTCGTGAACAACGCCTTAAAATTCACTCATCAAGGCGGGGTCTGCATCACGCTTGAAGAAGTCCCGCAACATACTCCCCGGCAGACAAAGAAAAAAACGTCTGCTGAACGGAGAATTCGTTTTGGTATTAAGGATACGGGAATCGGAATACCGGCAGACCGAATGTCCCGCTTGTTTCAATCGTTTTCGCAAGTTGATGCGTCTCGTTCAAGAAAATACGGCGGAACCGGTTTGGGCTTGGCAATTTCCAAAGAACTCGTCGCGCTGATGGGTGGAACTATCGGCGTAGAAAGCATCGAAGGGGTTGGTTCAACGTTTTGGTTTGAGTTACCCCTCCAAGAAACGAAAGCCGAACAACAGGCGTATCAAAAAGTTGTCGAAAAAAATACTCTTGATTTCAAAGGACAAAACGTTGCTGTCGTTGCTCCGAACGATTTGTTGCGGCAAATCCTGCAAGAGCAATTAACGGTGTGGGGAATGTCTGCCGATTGTTTTACATCAAGAGACAGTATTTTAGCGTCGTTCAAAACGAAGTCCTATGATATTGCGGTGATTGACCGTCTTCCAGAAAACGGCGACCAAACGCTTATTGATATACTTCGGAAAGAATTTAATTCTTTGTCGGTGATTCGGCTTATTCCGATGTCCGCCGAGGTTTCTGACCACGTGGAAAACCACGCACTTTCTATCGGCAAGCCCCTGCTCGCTTCGGATTTACACGATGCCGTTTTACGCTTAAACGTCGGCGATTCGGTCGTGCCGGAGTTGCTGTCGCAAGTCCAACATGTTCAGCGGGAAAAGATTCAGCACGAAATTAAATCGGAATTGCTTATCAATAAAACGATTAAAAGATTTCCGAGCAAAAATCAGGAAAATGCCGACCCGAATCGGGGTGAGCAAAAGGGTTCGATTCTGATTGCCGAGGACAACCGCATCAATCAAATTGTGGTCGGCGAAATCGTCGGC
>JAISJZ010000416.1 GCA_031261125.1 Planctomycetaceae bacterium
AGGGGCGAGCAAAGGCAGCGGATTGGGACACGATTTCCTCCGGCACATTCAGCGGGCAGGCGTGTTGATTCACCTTGTTGAACCGGTGCCGGACGACGGTACCGATGCAATGACGAATTACCGAACCATTCGGCAGGAACTCGTTGAATTTGACAAAACGCTCGGCGAACGTCCTGAAATCGTTGTTATCACAAAAGCGGATTTGCCGGAAGCGGAAGCAGTTCAGAAAGAATTTTCCGAAGCACTGCAAAAAGACGTATTCTTAATTTCGGCGGCAACCGGTCAAGGACTGCGGGAATTATCCGAGGCGGTGTATGCCGCTATCTAGCCAGCGGGCTTGTCCCGCCGGTGAACCGCATAAATTTTCAATACGGGTACGCCGCGGACTTTTTTCTCAAACACGGGCGTTTGCGTCCGCATCAATTCCTCATCCCGCGAAAACACAGCACTCGGTCGGCACTGCAAAACGTAGTATCGGAACCTGCCGTTGAACAAATCGTCTGATGTCCCGTCCGGCGGTATGACAACAAATGTCCGGCGGATGTTTGCTGTCTTGCCGTTAAATTTCAACGAAACAACGGATCTTCTCACGGACAGAACGGAACCGGCACTGAACGCAATGTTATCACCGTCTTCCGAGTGTTCGTAAAGCCAGTCAATCGTTTCTTTGTCAAAGCCGTCCCACCAGTACGCCGGTTCCATTCCTGCCTTAACCGCCCCTTGCAGTCCGCCGATTGCCGCATTGTAAAACGACAACCACTGCGGCACGAACAGGAACAGGTTAGCCAGTGCCGTTGAGTAAATCAAGCCGGCAACAACTCTGCGCAGTATTTTTCCTTTTTTTACTTTATCCGTAATTTGTAATTCATCATTCGTCATTCTTCCCGCCCCGATTCCTGCGATGATGCCGAGGAATGCAAACGCCGGCAGAAACATCCGTTCGCCGTCGTGAACCGGCGTACCGGGAAACGCCCGAATCACTAACAACGGCAGCATATTCAGTATAAGTGTTAAACCAAAGAACCGTTTGCTTTTATCTTTCCAAAAAACAAACAGACCGCAGAAGAAAAAGAAAAGAATCCCGACCGGTACGGTGATTGCCGTCCACGCCGCTGTGTTCCACCACGGCAAGGAGTGATGCAAATCGTACATTGTCCCGAAAAACAGTACAGCGATGTTAATGTCCCGGTGCGTGTTCCGGCAGAACCAATCAGCAATACCGCCGAACGGATTATGCCAGACACACGGATTGACGGCGGTGAACGTGATGAATAGTGAACAATGGACGATAAGAATTGACAATAGAAAATTGACAGCGGACAATTTCTTTATATTCGTTTTTATCGCGGCTAAAATATAAAACGGAAACAAAACAGCGAGACCGGAGAATTTGGACGAAATGGTTAATCCCAAAAGAAAACCCGTGAGCAAATGACGGAGAATTTTCCATTTTTTATTTTCCGTTATCAATTTTCCGCTTTCCGCTGCCCACGTTAGCAGCCACGCCGCGGTGAGCGTTGAGTCCCAAGCGGCAATTTGGCAATGAGCGAACAGCCGGGGTATCAGCAGAACCGATACAACGCCGAATATTGCTGTTGTTACGTTAAACTCCTTTTGCAAGCGGTAAAAGACCGCACCCATTGCCAGCGAGAAGAACGCAATGATACCGTACCGGTACGAGTTTTTGTCTTCAAACTTTGAATACGCCTTACCGGAACACAAACGTCCTGCCGCCGAAAGAATCACCGGAAACTGCGGATGTCCTTCGGATATAAAAGTGTCTGCCGGCTGAACCGAGTTCACCCTACGGGCAAACTCGCCTTCGTCCCACGTTGCCGGCAGTATTGCCGATGTTTGCAAGAGAAGGATGAAAACAAGATAACCGGCGATAAAAGGATATACAATTTTGTGCATTGAGCCGTTAACGAACAAAGCCGGGTTTCCCCGGCTCCGTTAAGGTAGTGTTCTGTCGTGTCACCAGCACTGACCAAGTTTCTACTTTTCAATGGACTGCATCAGATTTTGCAAATCGGCGTTGCCCGGCAGCCGTTGGGCGGCAAGAGCATAAACCGTCTTGGCATCGGCGATTCTGCCTTCGCGGGCTAAATCGTAAATCCAATGATAAAAAACGTGCAGTTGATTCGCTTGAAACTTTTCGTAGGTCGGGTCGAGGTAAGCACCTTGGTCCAACAGTGCGGCGGCTAAATCATACCGCTTTGTATCGGTAACAATTTCAATCGCCCAGTTGTTGATGGCAGCCATCAGGTTGCCCCAAGCGGTTTCACTGTTCGGGTCAAGTTGCAGTGCCTTTACATTCGCAACAGCAGCTTCGGCGTACCGTTTCTGTGCGTGAAAATCAACACCCTTGTTGTAGTAAATCGTAGCGATTAACTGAACCGGCGTGATTTCCCGCAAATTCTTCGATACTTCATTCAACGTTGCAGCGGAATCTGCCGTCGCAACTGACGGATTGCCTACTGCCGGAGCAGTCGCAGCCCGTTCCATCACGGCGTTCTTGCGGGAGGTCTCATTTTGCAGTTCAAACCAACTCGAGCAAGTCGTCTCAACGTTCATTGATTCGGCTCCGAATTTGACTCTGCTCAATGCGTGTCCCGGCATCTCCAACGCACAAACATCTAAACCGGCTTTGTCAGCCAGGATATTGAACAGAACCGTTGCGCTAACGCAATTAAAATGTCCTGTTTCAAAAACCTTGCTGATTTCAGTGCAGTTGATGTCATACGGCTGGGTCAAAACATCCCGGTGCATTGCTTCAAACAGTTCACGGGTTAATGCTTTCGGCGAAACAGAAGTATTTCCGTTTTGCGCGGCATTAACGTTTGCAACGATGCGGTTCATCTTGGACTCGTAAACACTGATTTTATCAGCGTCCCGAAAACCTTCGGCGACTGCGGCTGCGGTGAACAATGTGAAGTTGTCCCACTTTCCGTCGGCAGCATCATCTAACAGGGCTTGTTCGGTTGCATCAACATTACGAACGACCATTGAGTAGTTCGTGTTGCCGTTTGCTTTCCGGTTCAGCCGAATCAGATAAGCGTCTTGCGGCAGGTCGGCGTTATTTGCTGTTCCTGCGAAATTTACAACATCCTGACGCAGGATGTCTGCTGTGTTTGATTGAGCGTCAAGTGCCTTATTATCGGCGGCAAAAACCGGAGCGGCAAAAAGGACGGCAGCAGCAATAAACGCAGCGAAAAGGCGCATCATACCTTTTCCAATTTCGTTGTTAACGAAATTGCTGATGTTAAGGGACCGCGACGTTTCCTTATAGGTAGTAAATGACGTAGCGTTCATGGTGAGGGCCCCCCATGTACATTGTTGAAAACTGGTTGTCAAAGAACACGCTGTACGCTGCGGACAGAAAGCGCGAAGCCCCCGCCCGCGGCGAACAGTAACACTATAAGGCATATCGGCAGTTTTGAAAGACGGGAACTGAACTTTTTTTGAAAAAAAACAGAAAAATTCCGCCGTTTTCTGCCGAAGACAACGGAAAACCGGATTGTGCGGATTACGGAAAGTGTTCATAGCGTCCTGCTCTTTCTGACTTTAACAGATTTTGACGGAAGAATGTTCGGCGTTTCTGAATGGAATACGAAACTTTTCAGAAATTGTTCATTCTTTTCAGAAAAAGATTAAAGCCGATAACTACTTCTCTCCGTAATACTCTTTCACTGCTTTGACATTAACATCGGGAAAATCCGTTGCAAAACTGGCAACGCCGAGATTCATCAGCCGTTTATACACGTCAGGATTACTGCCGCCGTTGTTTTTTTCGGCATTCTCCCACGGCAAAACCTGAAACAAAACGTTATACTTTCGCAAACGCCCGCCGGTCTTGTACAGAAAATCTTCGGACGGCGTAAATTTTCCGGCAGCGTCCGTGTTAACGTGAATTTGCAGTTGGTCAACAGAATCAAAACGGTGCTTTTCCAGCCGGTCAAGCCGTACTGCCAACACTTCTTCGGTACCGCCCATCCAATGCAGTGTCTTTGATGCCGGCGCAAGGCGTTTCCAAAGCAGAATCTCATTGTAATTCGTACTCGCTAAAATCAGTTGCCGGTGAACCTCTTTCGTTTCGTTTGCTAATTGCAGAAAGTCAACGTTTTTGATGTCGATATACATTTTCCGCTTTGGAAATTTTTTCAGAACATCAATAATTTCCGCCATCGACGCAACACCCTGTCCTTTGTGTTCGGGTCCCTTCCACGCTCCGATGTCGAGTTGTTTTACTTCGGCAAGCGTGAGGTCGGCAACACCTTTCTTTTTTACGTCGTCAGAAGCGTTCGGTAAAATCCGTTGAAAGTTATTATCGTGAAACGCAACGATAACACCGTCTTTGGTGTTCCGCAGGTCGGCTTCGGGAATGACTCCCAATTTCCACGCAATTTCAAACGCATCTATCGAATTTTCCGGCGACAGATTGCCCGCTCCGCGGTGGGCTTGAATCGCGAACTCGTCCGGCAAAATATGGTCGCGCACGTTCCATTGTTGAGCGGAAAGCACTGCTGCCGTTAATAAAATACAAAAGGAAAGAGCCGTGTGTTTCATTGGCGGTACAAAATGAATGGTGAATGATACAGTATGACGAAAACAACCGCCTCCATTATCCACTATTCATTATTTCTTGACAACCGCTCTGTTCCGTGATAGAATGCGCCTATGATTGCATTCTTTTTCCGAAAACCGTTGCTGCTGTTGCTGCTGTTGCTGCCGGCAGCGGTGTGTGCTGCCGAACCGGTACCGGGCTTGACTGTTGCGGAACATCCGTGGGGACGCTTCGCCGCGAAATCGTGGTGCCGATTGCAAACAACGGTCTGGACAAATCAGGACAACAAACAAACGGTTTCCTATCAGGAATCCTTAACAACACTGGAATCCGTTGAAAAAGACGGTCTCACTTTCAAAGAAACGCTGAATATCGCACTCGGCGGAAAATGGGTTGAAAATCCGCCTCTTGTCAAGCGGTTCGATTTTTATCAAGAACCAATTTTAGACAGCGTAAAAGTTCAGACCGGCAAACCCGAAAAACGGATTATCGGTAATACGGTCGTTCCCTGCGGTGTCCGTATTTATGAACAAACCGGCACCGCCGGCAAACGAACGACAACGGTTTGGTATTCCCGGCAAATTTTTCCATACGTCCTCCGTACCAGCAGCGTCCTGCGGAGTATTCCGACGGAAAAAGAACCGGAAGAAAAAATTATCGACCAAACGGTAACCGAAGTAACGGAAACATCGGCATTTTCGCTTTGGAAAAGCAGGCGGGGAACATATCACCTCCGCACCACGCAGAAAAGCGGCAGCATCACATTCATCACCGAAACGGACTGTTCCCTGCACATTCCCGGCGGTGTCATTCGGAAAACAACCCGCGAATTGGATAAAAACGGCAAGGAACTCCGCCTGCTCGACACCCGGTTAATAAACTTCTTCGTTATACCGGAACCGGTTGTTTTTTAAGGAGTCCAGTCCTTCACCGGCTTCGGTTCGATTTTTCCGCCCGGCGAAATACTGCGAATGTCCAGTTCGTTTTTCTGAATGCTTCCCTTGTCCTGCAAAATACCGAAGTACAACTCGTATATTCGCGATTCGCCCGGTACCAGCGAACCGACCCTGCCGTGTTTTTTCTCGAATGATTTGTTGTTCGGCAAGTTGATGGACGGTTCCAAACCGCAGACATATCCGTCGGCATCTGCCAACCGGCTCTTCCAGAATGAAAAGTACGGAAATTCTTTGCCGAAGGACAGCGTCAATGCCCGGTCGCCCTTTCGGTTCACCAGCATCACCGGACAGCGTCCGTACCTGTTGTACGCCGGTTCAAAGAAGAACACGACTTCTGTACTGCCGGGTGTTTCAGGACAAAGCGTATCCCACTGCGGCAGATTCTCAACGGCAGATGAAGTCCGCGGTGCCATTCGTTTGAACGGTACGACGACCCGTCCGCCCGGTGCCGCAAACGGCTGTCCGGTGTTGATGTGGTACAGAAATTGATATTCGCCCTGTTCTGCCGAAAGATTCGTTATCGTATCCCGGACGATGAAGTCCGGCGAACCGGCAAACGTAATCAATTCGCTTGTTAATTCCAACTTTTTGAAGAAGAGTTTTGATTCAACAACTTTTCCTGTCAGCGTGATTCGACCGGTTGCTTCATCAATGGACAACGAAACGTATCTTGCCGGTAAATTGGCAAGCCGTCCGTGCAGTCCATAGACCAGTTTACCGTTCTTGTCCCATTCCGGCGAGCCGTTGTTTTCCAAGCCGCAGCGGACGAGCCATTCGTCAAATCCTTCGAGCCAGCCGAGACCGCCGGCATCGGAGAGCGGGACGAATGACGGATGTACGGGACCGAAAATCGGCGAGTTCCATTTTAGTTCGACATCGCCGCACGTTACCCGACGGATGCCCATTCCCCGCGTCGGCAAAACAGACAACGACAGCGTACCGTTGTCGATGGTGATTTCGTCAACGCCTTCGGACGTACCTCCGTGCAGTGTCCGTTTTGTTATCCGAATCGGAAACGTTTTCTTCAACTGATGATTTGCCAGTTGAGCGGTCTTGTCGAACGATTCGGTGTAAATACCGTTGACGGTGTCAGTAAGAATGCAGGGCTTCATCGGAGTTCGTGGCTAATTTCATTTAGCCGGCGGGCTTGTCCCGCCGCCGTTGTGATAAAACCATTAGACAACGCGGACGGATGGAAGTCAATCTGTTCCCCCTTTTATTTTAGCAATTCTGTGGGATAATAACACGGAAAAATCACAGTACGCCGCTGCTGCGGTGTCTCAACGCTTTATTCCGATGGCTGTACTTAAACTTGGAATTCCTGCCGGTTCGCTGCAAGAAGCAACCTTTGAACTGTTCAACCGAAGCGGATACAAAATCTCCGTAGAAAAACGCAGTTATATTCCGTCGATTGACGACCACGAAATTGAATGTCTGCTCATTCGGGCGCAGGAAATGGCGCGGTACGTTGCCAACGGTGCGCTCGATGCCGGTTTGACCGGTCACGATTGGATTGTTGAAACGAACAGCGATGTTCTCGAAGTGGCAGAGTTGCAATTCTCGAAAGTGTCCCGCCGTCCTGTCCGCTGGGTGCTGTGTGTGCCGGAGGATTCACCGATTAAAGAAATCAAGGATTTACAGGGCAAACGGATTGCAACCGAAGGTGTTGGACTGACGACGCAATTTCTTGCCAAATACGGGGTTACGGCAAACGTGGAATTCAGTTGGGGTGCAACGGAAGTGAAACCGCCGAAACTTGCCGACGCGATTGTCGAAGTAACCGAGACCGGCAGTTCGCTTCGGGCAAACAACCTGCGGATTATTGCCGAAGTGCTGCAAAGTACGACCCGGTTCATTGCCAATCACGATTCGTACAAGGACGGATGGAAACGGCGCAAGATTGATGATATTGTGCTGATGCTTCGGGCAACGATGGCGGCAGAAGGCAAAACCGGTTTGCTGATGAATGTCCCGAAAGCGAAGTTGGATGATATTGTAAAGATTTTGCCTGCCCTGCAAAGTCCAACGGTGGCTCATTTATCGGACGAAAATTGGGTTGCCGTTTCAACAATCATTGACGAGAACACTGTCCGGCTGCTTTTGCCGCAACTGAAAGCCGCCGGGGCAACAGGCATCGTGGAATATCCTATATCAAAGATTATTGACTAAACATTCAGTAGGGCGGCTGTACCGCCGGTTTAATTTACGGTACAATGCCCGTGCGGTACAAACGGGGGACAAAAGCGATGTCAAACGAAAACACCGATACACCGGAAACGTGGCAGGAACGGCTCGCCCGCATTGAAAAATCGTTGGCGGAAACCGACAAAATCGTTAAAGAGACAGCCCGCGAGCGGGCGGAGAATGAACGCATAATGCGTGAACGGTCGGCAAAACTCGATGCGATGATGATAAGGACTGACCGGCAAACCAAATCGCTCAACGAACGCTACGGCGGTATTGCTAAAAGCAACGGTGAAGTTGCCGAACAGTATTTTGCCAAAGCATTACAGCACCGCTCGGATTTCGGCGGTGTGCATTACGATATGCTGTTCAAAAAATTGAATAAGGCAGTCGGCGAAAC
>JAISJZ010000347.1 GCA_031261125.1 Planctomycetaceae bacterium
CGCACTTTGCGTTAAAACGAGTCGGGTTATGAACGTGAACGATTGCGGAAACAATTAAAGAACTGTTACTTAACTGCCCCTGTTCAAGGATCGTTACTTTTTTTCACACCCTCCGTAAAAAATGACTTCAATTTTTCCAAATAGTCTGTATTGATAAAATCAATTCCGGTTTCATCGGCGAATTTCCAAAAAGAAACGTTTTGCGGTGTAGCCCAATAGCGAACTTTTCGACCCGCCTGATGCGCTTCGCGGAGTTGTTTGTCAAGGATTTTTTTCTGATCTTCCGGCATTGTTCCGGTTCCGTCCCACTTAAAATGCGCACTCCACTTGTCGCTCACTGCCGGCATCAGATCGGGCGAAATAGCGTCAGACGATTCATTCGGACGACCATCAAAAGTCATATACCGCCGTCCTTTTTCTTGAATAATCAACTGACGCGGTGTTCCTCCGGTGATAATGATTTGAATTGCTTTGGAATTTTTCGTCTCTCCATCGAAACTGGTCAGCATTTCATCGTATTTACTCAATAGTTCCTGTAACTTCGGATAGATTTCGTTTCCATTCGTTTTCAGGTCGATCCAGAGATAAAAGAAGGGAGCATCAGGATAAACCTTTCCGCCGTTCTTCCGGCAGCGTTCAAGAAGCGGTTTCAGATAAAGGGCATCTAATGTTCGTTCCGGTTTTAATTCTATCCGGGTATGTCCGACAAGCAATTCTCCATCAACGAGAAAAATATCGGCTTCAACACTGCAAAAACCGTTATCCAACGCATCAAAAAGAGGACGTTTGTGTGCATAGTCATTATGAGCGTGGGCTTTTGGCAAAGGAGAAACCTGCGGAACGTTTTCCGGAAAACCCAAATCTTCACCATCGTGGGTGACAAGCCCGATTCGCTCGAACTTATTGTTACGACCGTTGTACCACAGCCGCCATTTCTTTTCGGCGGTATCGTAAATGGCAAACGGTTTATAACAAGCGATCTCGTCCCAAGTTCCTTTGCCGGGACCGATAATCGGATTTGTTGGCAACCGCTCCCAGTTGGTGATACCGTCTTTCGAGCGGGCAATACCGATATGTGCGAGATTTTCGTGTTCAAAACCGATGTAGAACATAAAATACCAATCGCCGCGTTTGATAATTTGAGCGGCGGTGACTTTATGATGTTCCCACGTTATCTCTTTATCTGCGGCAAAAACAGGATTTTGCGGATACTTTGTCCAAGTGAGACCGTCGGGACTTATTGCGTAGCCGATAGCATTCGGTTCATACTGCTCGCCGCCGGAATACCACATTTTATAGAGTTTAACATCTGCGTCCCATTCAACATGCGGACACATCACCGCAACCTTTTCCCACACCGCTTCAGCAGAAAGCACCGGCTTATCCGATTGACGTTTCCACGTCAGACCATCGTTACTCGTTGCGTAACCGATCCACGATTTGCCCTTCGCCTGACCTGTGTACCAAAGATGATACACACCATCACGTTTGAGAACACTGGGTCGATTGAGGTCATTTTCCCAATCGTTATTTGCCGGTGAAAGAACGATAACGGGTTCTTTCCAAGTAACGCCATCTTTGCTTTCGGTGTAAGCAATCGACTTTTTCGGTCGCCACGAGAACCACATCTTGAAAACACCGTCCTCCTGAATCATCGAAATATCAAAACACGTCCCAAGTTCCGCGCCGCCGAGAACCGGATTGTTTTCGTACTTCACCCAGCCGGTCGAGGTATCTTGTGCGAAAAGGGAAAAAGCAAAAAACGTCGAAAAAAGGAACAAACTGAAATTACGTAATAACGTCATTGAAATACCTTTCGGGTTAAAGTTAAAAAAAGTGCTTAAACATCGCATTATGCGGGTAGGCGGTCACTCGCCGTCTTGGCAACGCAATTGCCGGAAAAGATACAGTAATACAACCTATTTTACGTCGTACAACTCCAATTCCCAGATGCGTGCCTTTTGGTTAGCGGCACCGGTAATCCATAGACGGAACACCGGACTTTTCACGGGGGCAAACGTTCTGTTTATGTCGATGACAGTATTCTTTTCAATTTTTGAACCGGCAATGTCAATCCACTTTTCGCCGTCTTTACGCTGCAACACGCAATCTGTAATCGGGAAACCGTCAGCGGCTTGTCCCGTTATCAGACGTAAGGCGTTGACTTCAATCGGTTCCTTAAATGTCAATTCAACCCATTGCGGCGTTTTCGTAAAGTCCGTAACAGTATCACTGACCCAGCGTCCGGCGTTGTTATTTGGATTAAACTTTCCATCGATGACTTTTTCGGGAGAAAAATCTGCTGTCACGTCCATCCCTTGATGTTCATCGGAAAACTTTGCGGTAAAAGAACTCGAAACTTTAACCGTTGCCTCTTTGGCAAGATTCTTGCCCGCCTTCGGCAACCACTCCGGCGGCAGTAATTGAAGAATTTTCACCGGTCGCGGTGTCGCCGTATGATAATACTCGTCCGGCACCGGGGCAACGCCCTTTGTCATCAGTTGTTTCAGTTCGGGCAAATACTTTTCATAGACCCCGCGCGGATTCGTATTATTTTTGACCGCAAGAGATGCTGCCATTCCGACGACTTCGCCCATCATACCGGTGGTTCGCTGCACCCGAATCGTTCCTAACGCAATGTGAGACACGCTGATACAACGTCCCGCCATAAAAAGATTCGATACATTTTTTGAATACAACACACGGTAGGGAACAGCATACGCTTGAATATGATTTTGCATCGCAACGGCTCGAAACGCTTCCTTGGAAAAGAACTTTTCGTTTTTCGTTTCGGGATAATGCAGGTCAATCGACCACGTTGTTGCGAAACTGGCATCGGGATAAATTTCCCGCTGTAAAATGTCTTGTTCGCGGAGAACAACATCTCCCACCAAGCGCCGGGACTCCCGCTTTCCGGCAATGAACGCCATCCAGCCGAGTTTTTGCGTATCCGTTTTTTCCCGCCACTTCGGTTCGCTCTGATTTTTCATATAAGCCCAATGTCCATAAGCGGCACGAAATCCGTTGTCCCGAATTCGCTCAATATCCCAAATTTGGTCATAATTCATACCCGTTTCCCAATCCCAATTCCCTTTAATCATCGGCTGCGCACTTTCGTGAGTAAATTGATGTGCCCACGGCAACGGAGGAAATTCCGTCTTGACCGGTTTGCCATCGGCATCGTTGGCAGAAACGGCATACCACAGAATCGACGCACCCATTGTCATTTTGTCGGGATTTTTAGGAGCGGAGTCCTCGCTGGTTTCCGCTTTCGACTCCCGACCCATTCGCCATTCGGCACCGGCAAGAAAACCGAGGTTGCCGTCGCCGCTGCAATCCGCAAAGAGTTTGCCGATGAATTTGGTTTCGGTTCCCGTTTCGATATTTTTGCCGACGACGGATTTAATTTTGACCGAACCATCCGCTGCTTTGTCCGTTTCCGCAGCGATGATATGCGTGTTCAGATAGAGCGTGATATTTTTTTCACCTTTGACGGCATTGAGTTTCTTTTCGTCTTTGTATTGCTCGCCGGGCAGGGCGTTGTTGTTATTGAACGGGTCGAGTTCGTGAACAAGATTGCCGAGATTCGGATACGGCTCATAACCCATTCGACCTTGCAGAAGCACGCGGATTTCGGAACTGTTATTGCCGCCGAGCAGAGGACGGTTTTGAATCAGAGCAACTTTGCAGCCGAGTCGTGCCGCCGAAATAGACGAGCAAATACCGGCAATGCCGCCGCCAACAACGACCAAGTCAAATTGTCCTTCTTCGGCAAGCGGAGCATCCAGCGGCGAAGCAGGCAGGTTCAATGTCTTGCGGCGAATTACGTCGATTGCTTTGACATCTTCCGGCGGCGTGTATTTTTCGGTGTTGGTAAAAATGATTGCATCGAGCCGACCCTCGAAGCCGGTTAAATCGTGCAATGTAATTTTGACGTTCGTATCTTTGACATCAACGGTTCCGCCGCTTTGCCAATGCCACGGGTCGCCTTCGGTTCCGAAAACGGTGTCTAATTTTTTACCGTTGACGCTCATTTGAAACTTGCCGGGGGCATATTCTGGTACCCACGGAGCAACCCAATTCCGGGTTCGGACGAAAACGCGGTATTGTCCCGGTTTGGGAAAAACAACTGTGGTCGTTGCATCTTTGACGGGTTCGCCCATTCCGTGCGCTAACAGCACCGGCGACCCCATCACGTGCACATATTGCTGGTCAACAACCCAGCCGCCTTTGTCGGCGAAAGATTCGGCTTCGATGAAAACCGGTTCGTCCGCCAAAACGGCAGTACAAAATATCAAAACGACGGCAATAGCCGAAATACAAAAGCGCATAGTTTTCCTCTTTTATTCAGATTTTATTAAAATTGTTCGGAAACTGGTATAAAAAAATACCGGGACATCTCTAAAAAGAATTTGGTTTTGGATTCTTAAAAAACAACGATTTTTTCTTCTTCTTTGACAGATTTTCCGACATCCAAATCAAAATGGTTTTTTCCCTGTTTGGTAATAACCGAAAGCGGTGTTGTTGTCAAATCAGAATACTGTTTTTCTACAAGACGATAAACGATTACCGGGCTGCCCGATGTCATATCGGTTCCGTCGCCGCCGGGAATCGGTTGCGGAGGACGCTCCTGAAACCTCTCCGTTTTTAAGACGGTAATCTTATATTCACCGACAGGAATCCCCGGAAATTGGCTGTGCGTCATCACATTCACCGTACCGTTGGCATCGGAAATACCCCCGGAAGA
>JAISJZ010000353.1 GCA_031261125.1 Planctomycetaceae bacterium
CGCACTTTGCACTTCGGCAGAGCATCAGCAAAGTTTCGACCGTAGGACTTCGAGTGAATCCGCGGGTCAAGACACACCACCAAACCTGTATCGCTCTTCGTGCGGATAAGCCGGCCAAAACCTTGTTTGAACTTCAACACCGCTGTCGGCAAAGAATACTCGCCGAACGAATTACCGCCCCGCTTATCAATCAACTCGCATTTTGCTTCAACCACCGGCTGCGACGGAACGGGAAACGGCAATTTCGTAATAATCACGTTCCGCAGCGCATCGCCCGGTACATCAACGCCCTGCCAAAAACTGTCCGTTCCGAACAGCACGGCATTCGGCTGTTCCTTGAACCGCCGCACCATCTCGCTCCGCTGCATCCCTTCACCCTGTACGAAAAGGGGCAAACCCCTCTCGGCTAACCAAGGTGTTAAGTCCGTCGCCGTCTTCCGCAGCAAGGTATAACTCGTGAACAGCACAAACGCCCCGCCGTTTGTTTCCGTCAGATATTTTCGCAGTGTCCTTTCGTAAAACGAACGCAACTCGTCTTCTCTCCGTTCCGGCGGCAGCGCGTCCTTTAACATCACCAGCGTTGCCTGTTCCTCAAAATTAAACGGACTGCCCAGCAGTTGCGTCTTGATGCCGGGCATCCCGATTTGCGTTTTGAAAAATTTGAACGGCTCTTTTCCCGATGTTGCCAGCGTTGCACTCGTCATCACAACGCTCGACACCGTTTCGAAGAGTTGCTCCCGCAGTATCGGACCAATATCAATCGGCGACGCACAAATCTGAACCCGGCTTTTACCTTTGGCGGAATACGATGATTCGAGCCAATACACCGATTCTTCTTCCAAACCTTGTCCCGTCCAGATGTTCACGGTATCGCCGACGGAGACAATCCGGTCTTTTGCCGCCCGGACTTCCTGCCGCTCTTCGGGGTCTTTGATTTTGTCCATTACGTCTTTGAGGCGTTCGTTCAATTTCCGAATCGAACCGGACAGCGGATTGTTGACGATGTTCGCTTCCCGCACCCGCCCGTTGCTGCCCGGTCGCTTTTGCAGCCAATCCGACAATGCCCCGAAAAATACGTCGCCGCTGTAAATGCACTCGTCAACGGCTTGCTGTGCGGCGTGAAGTGTTTCAATCGGTACCGATTGCATACTTGTGAGCAGTCCCTTGTGCGTTCGGACATTGTACAGCCGGTTCAGATTGTACTCGGCTTGTCCCTGCGTGGCGGACAAGCCCAAGTGGTCGGCGGCAACCTGCTCGACGGTATGGGCTTCGTCAAGCACCAAATAATGATAGACCGGCAAAATACTGCCGCCCGCTGCCCGCAACGCCAAGTCGCTGAACAATAAAGCGTGATTGACAACAAGAATCTGGGCGTTTGCTGCCCGCCGCCGTGCCTTGCCGTAAAAACAATCTTGATAAAATTTGCATTTTCGCCCCAAACAGTTGCCGGTTTCGCAGCAAATTTCGTTCCATATTTCCCTGTCCGGCTCCGGCGATAAATCGGATTTGGAACCGTCGGTTGTGTTTTTGCTCCACTCGGTCAGCCGTTTCAATTCCCGATGTTTGAAATCCTCGAACAGTGCGCCGGCTTTGCTCAATGCGGTATGAAACCGGCGCAGACACAGGTAATTACTGCGTCCTTTAACGAGAACAGCCGTGAATTCAAACGGCAGAACGCTCCGCAGGAACGGCACATCTTTTTCAATCAGTTGCTCTTGCAGCGAAATGGTATGCGTGGAAATAACGCAGCGGGGAATAGTGTTTTCATCACTCACTCTTAACTCTTCACCTTTAACGGTATTCAGTACCGCCGGCACAAGATACGCAAAACTTTTTCCGACACCGGTACCCGCCTCAACGGCAAGATGTTTCTGCCGGGCGAACGCCTGCTGAACGGCATCCGCCATTACGAGTTGTTCTTCACGGTGTTCATAACGTTCCAGCCGTTTGGCGACCGCTCCGCCGGGACCTAATATGTCGAAAGGAGAAAGCATCAGGGGGATTTCTAATAAACTATCTTTTGTTTGGAGGTTTTTAGAACCTCCCTTATGGATAATGAATGTGAATTGTGAATAATGATTATAACGATGTTGCCGGGTTGTACCATAGTATCGCTGTGCTGAGCGGCTTGGTTCATCGGCACAGCATTTGCCTACAAATTCCTTTTTCACGTTTTACCATTTTATTTCAAGGATTTTATGCGAAAAGCAGCGTTTTTTGTTGTTTTCTTTCTCTCCACCGTGGTATTTGCTGGGGCTGCCGAACAGCGACCGAATATCGTCTTCATTTTTACGGACGACCACGCGTACCAGACCATCGGTGCCTACGGTTCCAACCGGAACGAAACGCCGAATATGGACAAACTTGCCGCCGAAGGCATTCGGTTCACGAATTGCTGCGTAACAAATTCCATCTGCGGTCCGTGCCGGGCAGTCATTCAAACCGGAAAATATTCGCATATCAACGGTTTCAAGACGAACAACGATACGTTCGACAACACGCAGCAGACGTTTCCGAAGTTGCTGCAAAAGGCGGGCTACCAAACCGCTATTGTCGGTAAATGGCATCTGGTCAGCGAAGTAACGGGCTTCGATTATTCCGAAGTATTAGTTGGACAAGGTCCGTACTACAATCCGCCGATGATACGCAACGGCGAACGGGTCAAACACACCGGACGCACCACGGAAATTATCACCGGTCTTTCGCTCGACTGGCTGAAAAACAGGGATAAAAACAAACCGTTCCTCCTGATGACGCAGCACAAGGCACCGCACCGGGAATGGGACGCTTACCCGGAATACTATGCCAAATACAAAGACCGGGTTTTCCTGTATCCGAAGACGTTCAACGATAACTACGCCAATCGGACGCAGGCGGTTCTCGAACAAGATATGACGATTGCCGAAACGCTCACGCCGATTGACTTGAAACTGAAAACGCCGAATATCTGGAACACGATGACGGACGAGCAGAAAGCCGAGTGGCGCGGGATGTACAGCGGTCGGCAGGCAGAGTTTGAGAAAGTGAAAGACGACCCTGCGGCGTTGAAACAATGGAAATATCAATGCTATATGAAGGATTATTTGAGTTGTATCGCCGCCGTTGACGACAGCATCGGCAAGTTGGTGAAGTACCTCGAAGACGAAAAACTGCTGGACAACACGATTGTCGTTTATGCGTCCGACCAAGGTTTTTACACCGGCGAACACGGCTGGTTCGACAAACGGTTTATGTACAATGAATCGTTCAAAACGCCGTTGCTCGTCCGCTGGGCGGGCAAAGTGAAACCCGGTACGGTGAATAACGATATTGTTTCTAATGTGGATTTAGCGGAAACGTTTTTGGAAGCGGCAGGCGTACCGGTACCGGCGGATATGCAGGGACGGTCGCTTGTGCCGATTTTGCAGGGAAACAAGCCGGCGGATTGGCGCACGTCGCTGTATTATCATTATTACGAATACCCTGCCGTCCATTATGTTAAGAAGCACGAAGGAATTTACGACGGGCGGTTCAAGTTGATTCACTATTACGACGACATCGACGAATGGGAACTGATTGATTTGCAGACCGACCCGGACGAGTTGCGGAACGTGATTGCCGACCCGAAATATGCGGCGGATATTGAGCGGTTGAAAAAGGAATTGGAGAGGCAAAAGACGGTATTGAAGGTACCGCCGTTGGAAGTGAATACGAAAAACATTTTGTACGACAAGGAAGAACAGGAGAAACGTCCGCAGTTGAAACCGCAGATTGAGCGTTTGCGTAAAATCGTCGAGGAACGGAAGAAACGCATTTAGGGATTTTCCAAAACTGATACAAAATAATACAAGTTGTTTCGCGGTTACACTGCTGTCTTCCGCAGCAGCAGCCAAAGAAAGAACGGACCGCCGAGCAAGCCCGTAATGATACCGACCGGCAACTGCGTCGGAAATAACAGCGTCCGACCCGCCGTATCGCAAACGGCAAGAAATACCGCCCCGAAACAAACCGTTGCCGGTATCTGCCGAAGGTGATTAACGCCCGTGAACATTCGGGCAACGTGCGGTACCATCAAACCGACAAATGCAATCGGTCCGGTAATCGAAACAACCGCACCAACCAGCAGCGATGTCAGAATAAACAATGCCGTCCGAAACGCCGCAACGTTGATACCCAAGGACTCCGCCCGTTCTTTTCCAGTCGTGATGATATTCAACTCACGCGAAAAGAATGATAATGCCACTGCCGCAAACAGCACAACCGGAGCGAGCAGCAAGTTGTCTTTCGGCATCGCATTTTGAACGCCGCCCATCGTCCAGCGGAGCATCTGAACGGCATCGTGCGGAGCAGAAACGTATTGCAGAAGGACAATCAAACTGGCGAAAAAGAAATTGACGGCGACCCCGGCAAGGAGCATTTGTTCCGAGGACACATCGCTGAACCGGGACAGGGCAAAGACGAAGAGCATTGCCAGTATTGCGCCGCCGAACGCCCCGAATGAAACGAACGGTACGCCGAGAAACGTTGCCGTTGTCATTGTGAAGCCGAAGTGAATCCCTGATTGCAGGAACAGGGCGGCACCGAACGATGCTCCGCTTGCGATACCGAGGGTGTAAGGAGTTGCCAGCGGATTGCGGAACATCGTTTGAAAGACCAGACCGCTTAACGCCAAACCGCCGCCGGCGAGTATTGCCAAAAGCGTGCGATGAAACCGGAACTTCCAATAGACCGACCAGTACATATCCGCTGCCGGTGCCGTCCCGACGAGTGGCAGCAGGAACAACGCCGCAGCGGTCAAAACAAGCAAAACGGCAAGGAAAAGCGGAAATCTCAATGTTTTTAGAACCTCCCCTATCAAAATGTCAGGAAAACGAGCCGGTTCGGGTCGTTTGCCGGAACCATTCCGTAGTCCGTTCGCATTTCCGGCGGCATCTGCGGTGAAAAAACCGAAAAATCGGGTTCCGCAGGTTTCAGTTCCGGGGTGTCTTCGGCTTGTACTTGCACCGGCACCGGTTGTTCAACCGGTTTAACATTCAGTGCCGTTAACTCTTCATTCTCTTGCGGCGTACTTTCACCGCCGGTCTGTTTCCCGCCGCTGCCGGATATTTGAGCAACTTCGGGATAAGACGCGATATTGATTCCCAAACAGAGAATCATCAGCAGTGCAGAAAATAAAACTCCCGGATGGAACGGCATCGCATTGGGGGACGGAGTTCGTCCTGTAATATACATTACGGAGGGCAAAAGTCAAAATTTATTTCACTTATTTCCGCAATGAAACTTCCTTGACGATAATTTCCCCGCCGGAAACGTACAGCCGGAAGTCCGAACCGTTCGACCGGTTCTCGAACCGGGGCAGCGGCAGCGTAAAATGCGCCGTTGTCCATTCGCCGTGTTTTTCCGTCCGGTCCGGTTTCGCAGAACGGAACGTTTGCTGTATTCCGTTTAACTTCGGGTCGGCAGAATCGTAATGAACCGCAAACGAATCCGC
>JAISJZ010000365.1 GCA_031261125.1 Planctomycetaceae bacterium
GCGCAGCGATGCGTGCAGTTCCTTGATTATCAGATTAAAAAGACGGATAAACATAACGGTATTTTATCACGGTTTTGATTTTTTATTCTAACCGTTTCGGTGTCATTACCAGTGTTGCGGCAAATAAAATAGCGGCAATGAAGATAATCACTGCCAAATTCGGTAAAAACAACCGCCAAATATCGCCGGTCATAAAAACCGTCTGCAAACAACTGACAAAATATCTCGCGGGAAATAGATATGTCAAAATCCGAATCGGCAGCGGCATCGCAGAGATTTCAAAAATTGCCCCGGATAACATTACGTTCGGCATAAACGCAAACATCAATGCCAAGAGCGATGCGAGATATTGATTCTTCGTTGCCGTTGAAATTAAAAATCCCAAAGCGAGCGAAGCCCCCAGAAATGCCGTTGCAATCATAAACAACGCCCCGACCGAACCGCGGAACGGAACGTGAAACAAGTAATGCGACAGCAGCACGCAAACCGCCGCTGAACCTGTGCCGAGAAAATAATACGGAACGAGTTTTCCGGCAATAAGAATCAACGGACTTACCGGCGTTGCCAGCATTGCTTCCATTGTTCCGCGTTCCCATTCTCTTGCAACGACAAGCGAAGTCAGCAGCGTTCCGATGACCGCCAATATCAGTGCAATCGAACCGGGAATCAATGTGTTTTTACTTTTCAATTCGGGATTAAAAAGAATCCGGGTTTTAACGTTAACCGGTGCGGACATTGCAGTACCGCCGTCGGCAAGTTGCTGCGATTTCCAATGATTGATAACTCCGATGATGTAATTTTCAAGAAGTGTTGCCGTGTTGGTTTCAACGCCGTCCGTTATGAGTTGTATATCCGCATTATACCGCGTTCGGACTTGCTGCGAAAAATCGTTTTGCAGAACGAGAATCCCGCGGACACGTCCGTTGACGAGTGCTTCTTCGGCTTCGGTTTGCTTTTCGTAATAAGACGGCGCAATATAATCGGTTGCATCGAGCGCATTGAAAAGCGAAAATATTTCCGGTGTTTGTTCTTGGGCAACGAAAGCAAGTTTAACGTGTTTTGCGTCGAGCGACAAACCGTATCCGAAGATGAAAAGCAGAATTATCGGCAGAACAAACGCAATCAGAATACAACTGGGGTCGCGCAGCACTTGCAGCGACTCCTTTTTGACCAATGCCGTTAATCGGCGGAATAACAAATTACGGTTCACGGTGCTTTCTACTCCTTTGAATAAGCGTAATGAAAGCGTCTTCCAGCGACGGGTTGGATAAATCAGCAGATTGTTTCAAATCGTCCGGTGTTCCTAATGCAATCGTTTCACCGTTGTATATCAATGCGATTCTATCGCAATACTCCGCTTCATCCATAAAATGAGTTGTGATTAAAACGGCAACACCGCTTTGAGCCAATGCGTTGATATGCATCCAGAATTCCCGCCGCGTCAACGGGTCAACCCCGCTGGTCGGTTCATCTAAAAACAGCACATCCGGTTCGTGCATCAATGCCGCTGCTAATGATAACCGCTGTTTGAATCCCAGCGGCAGCACTTCGGTATTGACAGACGCATAGCGTCCTAAATCGAACAATTCCAACATCCCGTTGACTGCCCGCCGCTTTGCGAATCCCCAAAGTCCGTAAATGCCGGCAAAGAAATTTAAGTTTTGCCGAACCGTCAAATCGCCGTACATCGAAAATTTCTGCGCCATATAACCGAGCCGCGACCTCGCTTTGCCCGGCGATTTCAACAGATTATAACCGGCAATAAATCCTCTGCCTTCGGTCGGTTTTAACAAACCGCAAAGCATTTTGAATGTTGTGCTTTTGCCCGCCCCGTTCGGACCGAGCAATCCGAAGATTTCGCCGTATTTGATTTCAAACGAATTGTTATGGACTGCCGTAAAATCACCGAACCGTTTCGTTAAATGTTCCGCAATGACAACGGGTTGACTTCCCGCAAGTTGATTCCCCGTAAGCGGGGAGCCGGCTAACATTTTTATTTTCCGTTTTGCAAACACGGATTCCGTTTTGACCGTACCGCCGAGAATGTCGATGAAACCGTCTTCAAACCGCGGCGGAACAGAAACAACGTTAGCCCCGACCGTTTGCGGCAGGGTGTTTTTCTTATACACGACCCGCAATACCGAACCTTGAATCGTTCCGTCAAGAATTTCCGGTTCAAGGATAATTTTCGCAAGTTGCTTACGGCGTTCTTCGGCGGGAACATTGCGTATCTGAAACACCCGACCGTCAAGTTGTTTTGTCAATTCGGCGGGCTTGCCGAAGAACAGTTGTCTGCCTTCGTGCAAAAGCAATACTTCATCGCACGCTTCGGCTTCGTCAAGATACGAGGTATTCCAAACAACGGCGGTCTCCCCGGCGGCAAGTTGCTTCACGATTTTCCAAAGTTCCTTTCGGCTAATCGGGTCAACACCGACGCTTGGTTCGTCAAGCAGCAGCACCTTCGGCGTATTGAGCATCGAACACGCCAAACCGAGTTTTTGTTTCATTCCGCCGGAAAGTTTGCCCGCCAGCCGGTCGGTGAACGGTTCGAGTCCGGTAAAATGCAGCAGTTCAGTAAAGCGTATTTTGCGCAGAGCGTTATCCATTGCCCGCATTTCGGCGTAGAGTTCAAGATTTTCTTTGACGGTTAAGTCCTCATAAAGTCCGAACCGCTGCGGCATATAACCGAGGATTTCACGAAGGGCGGCGGAGTCCTTGACAGTATCGAGTCCGAAACAGACAACTGTTCCTTTGCTTGGTTTCAGCAGACCGGCAAGCAAGCGGACGAGCGTTGTTTTCCCTGCCCCGTCGGGACCGACAACGCCGGTGATGCGACCGGCTTGAAACTGCACGGACACATCATCGACCGCTGTTGTTTTGCCGAAACGTTTGACGAGATGAGAAATGGTAAGCATCGGAAGAACCCGCTAATGCCCTTGCTAACGTTGCGGGCTGTTGTAATGTTCCGGGGAGAGTTACCGCAAAGATAGCAATCATTATGCTATCATTTATAAAATCAGTATAAGGCATTTACGGAGTTTTTCAATGGATTGCAAGTATTGTCATTCGGAACACTTTCACAAAAGCGGTTTTATTAACAAAAACTCTCCACCTGTTGCGTGTTTTTTCTTTTTTGATAGAATGCGAGGTCGGTAGAGATGCCTGGTTCTGAAAATCCCTTATTTTCTTCTTTTTTTATGGTAAAGGGTAGTTTTTAGAAGTCCCCTGGAATAATTTAGTCCATTATCTTCCAACTATTATGGAGGAAATGATGCAGCGTCGTCAATTTTTGCAAGCGGGTGCTTTGTTCGGGATGGTATCGACGGGAATTTTTTCGGCGTTGCCGGTTTCGGCAGCGGACGAATCATTCGTTCAACCGCCGTTGCCCTACGCTCTGGACGGATTGAAACCGTTTCTGAGCGAAGAGCAGATGAATTTCCATTACAATAAGCACCACGCCGGGTATTATACCAACCTCAAAAAACTCGTGGACGGCAAACCGGAAGCGAAGTGGTCGCTTGAAGATATCATTATCAAGTCGGAACCGGGTCCTGTATTCAACAATGCTGCGCAAGCATTGAACCACGCCTTTTTCTGGAACTGTCTCGCACCGGTTGGGAAAGAGGGAAAGATTGCCGAAAAACTATCCGCGGCGATTGACCGCGATTTCGGAGGCATTGCCCAATTCAAAGAGCAGTTCGTTGCAAAGGCAACCGCTCTGTTCGGTTCCGGTTGGTGTTGGTTGGCGGCGAACAAGGACGGCAAACTGGACATCCTGCCGCTGTCGAACGCCGGGAATCCGTTGAAGCAAGATAAGAAACCGCTGCTTGTCGTTGACGTTTGGGAACACGCCTACTATATTGATTACCGTAACGAACGCGGCAAATTTCTCAAATTATTCGTCGAACGCATCAACTGGGACTTCGTCAGCGGAAATTATTGAAGTTTTAATGAACTTTGAATAGGAGCCGTTCAAACCACAAGCAGCAACCAACTTTCCTTTCCCGCAACAATGAAAAAAGAAACTCTCCGCCGTAACCGTTCGCTCCAAATTGAGATGCTCGAAAGCCGCGAAATGCTCTCGGTGAATCCATTACTTCCGCTTGACGACCAGCAAAGCGATATTGCAATAGTCACGTCTGCACCGCAATTTCAATCTGCGGAATCTGTAGCCCCCGAAGTTCAAGCCAGTATTCCGTCCAATGCCAACGCTGCCGATGCCGCTTGGCTTGATAACTTCCTCGCAACACATACCAATTTAACCGACAGTATCGCAACGTGGTCAAACGGAAGGATTACGTCTCTTAACCTTTCCAATAAGGGATTAACAGGCACGTTGGATGTTTCCGGGCTGGCGGCGTTGAACCGGCTCGATTGCTACAACAACCAACTGACCTCGTTGGACGTGTCCGGTCTAACCGCGTTGACCCGGCTCGATTGCTCCGGCAATCAACTGACCGCGTTGGGTGTGAGCAAGAATACCGCGTTGACCGCGCTCGTTTGCCATTCTAACCAACTGGCCTCGTTGGACGTGAGCAAGAACACCGCGTTGACCGAACTCTGGTGCGATACCAACCAACTGACTTCGTTGGACCTGAACATCGCATTGAACACACTCTCTTGCTCCGCGAACCGCCTGACCTCGTTGGACCTGAGCAAGAACACCGCGTTGACCAAACTCTGGTTCTACAACAACCAACTGACCTCGTTGGACGTGAGCAAGAACAC
>JAISJZ010000418.1 GCA_031261125.1 Planctomycetaceae bacterium
TTGTCGCATCGTCAAACTTTTCGATGAAGAGTTTCCAGAGCGGTTCCCGCTGCGGCGGCGTGAGTGTGTTTGCTCCGTGTTCTTTACGGGATTGAAGAACTTGTTCGTCGGTCAAACCGAGTTGCTGGTCTGCGTTCATATAACAAAAAAAGGGGAAGGTACCGAATTTGTTTCTCGTTTCAATCAAATACGCCCTTATTGTATAAGGCAGGTATTCAAAGTCCAGTCCGCGCCTAAGCACCGGCGGTACGGACGAAATGCAAAAAAATCTTCTGCAAACGATAAAATAGTCAAGTTGTTCCCGCCGGAATTCCGATTGATTGATTGAGTACCGCACTTCGATACGTTTAATCGCAACAAGAAGGACGGTAAAGCGTTAGAATAAACGAATCACAGGGGGAGTTCGTTCAAATCGCTCGGACTGTTTGCGGCAGGTGAGGTTGCTTCACGGCAGCTGCCGCGGGTATCACAACCGCTGACGGGACGATGACGGACGATATTCTGACAGAAAGGGTTGTTTACTTTATGAAAACAATGAATGGAATCACGAACGAACTTGCGGTTAGGAGAGCAAAAAGAAGTTGGCGGACCCGTTGCGGTGCCTTTCTGTTAGCCGCTTTGGCGTGCTGGTATTCCAGCGATGCTCTCGCGGAAGTTACTATCTCAACCGGTCAGGGTCGCGGACTCGGCAACGGTATTAACTTCGCCCAAACCCCGGACCAAGGGCAACCGGCGGGACCCAATGCCGGCGGACCGGGTGCTAATGCCCACAGCGATTACGACTGGAACGGTGCGCCGTACAATGACCTAAATCTTCTCTATAACGGCGGAATTCAAGTGCGTACCGTTGATACGGCAAACAATAATGTCTTTGCCGGTTATCACACGTTAAACACATACGATAATCTGACGTTCACAACCGGCGGCGGCGAAGTTCACGTTACCAGCGATATGTCGTGGGGCGGAAACTCCAATTTCTCCGTTGACGGCGGCGTTACCGGGAACGTTGTCATCCGCGGCGGAACGCTGAACCTTTATAACCGCCTGACTGTCAATGACAGCAGTACCTTAAACGTCAGCGTTTACGCGGGGGATATTACCACCAGCGGCATTATCGTCTCCGGCGGAACAAACAACGGAACCATTCTCGTCAATGGTGCCGAGTTTACCGTGAACGGTCCTTTCGGCGGTGCCGGTACGATTAACGTCGGACAGTACGGAATGTTGAGTCTGGGATGGACATCCCTGACTCAAAACATTACCGGAAACTATTCACCGGCAACAGCAATCAACCGCGGATTGGTCGATACGGCTTACAGCGGTGTAACGCAGATTACTGGTAACCTTTCCAATTCTATTGGTTTCACCGGCGGCGGCGATGTTTACGTCAGCAGCAATAATGCCGCGACGCTCTCCTCGCTGTATGTTCTAAACAATACAAATGTCCTTTTCGGCGATACGGCAGCACTCGGTACAGGTCTCACCACTTTGTCCAACGGCGGCGGACTGTCGAAAATCGCCAACAGCAACGATGTAACCCTCAACAACCGTCTTTCAGTCAACTCCATCGGCGGTGCGGCATCTGCCATTGGTATGCTCAATTCACTGACGAACGGAAGCCAAACAACGGAGTCAAGTTGGCAGACCGATGCTGACCAACTCTGGGACACCGGACAACGGTTTATCGTCGCCGGTCAACTGGTTTCGGATTCCAAAGGCGCGGCGATGCACATTAACAGTCAACGGAATGAGACCGTTTACGGCACCGCTAACGGAACCGTTGTTCTGCAAGCAGACAACAGCGGATACAACGGACATTATCAGGTTCACCGCGGCGTGTTGGAAATCCAGCGGCAGAGCAACCTCGGTGTTTATGACAATGCCGTGAAGAACACGGTAACCATCGGCGACATTAACATCACGGACGCATCTGCCAGAGCAGTGCTGCGGGTCGTCGGAAACGCTGGTGCTTCCGAAACAATTCAAGACAGGATTGTTTTGGATTCGCAAAACGCATTTTACGAAGTATTCACCAAAGATACCGGCGTTGTTGTAGTACCGCCGCCGCCAGCGGACGATGACGATACCAGCACTGGTATTGATGCCGATGACGGTACCAGTACAGCCGCGGGCGGCACCGGTAATGCGCCGACAGCAGCGTTAGCAGGCAATGCAACCTTAGCCGACGCAGACCGCTTTACTGTTAAGCAAGCCGGTCAAATCAGCGGGCGGGGTTCGCTGAACAAAACCGGCGACGGTGTGCTGGTATTAGACAATGCCGGAAACATTTACACCGGCGACACCAATGTCTGGCACGGTGTTTTACAAATCGCTAACGCCGGCAGCATCAACAATAGTACCGGTGCGAAACTGCGTATCGGCGGTACCGTCGGTAATGACAGCGGCAACTTCCGTCCGGTGTTCCAGACGAAACTGGACAACAACGCCGCAGGAAATGTCGTCATCAACGCACAGGTATATATCAACGGAATCAACAGTACGGTACGGACAACCGGCGAAGGAAACATCACGACGTTCACGAACACCGTTTCGACAGGTGTTGCCGGTGTCTCAAATTCTTTCGATGCCGTTTTGAATAAAGACGGTGCCGGTACATTAGTGCTGACAGGCGACGGAAATTGGGGACGCAACGGAAACGGCGAGTTGTGGATTCATCAAGGAGCGGTTGAAATCTCCAAAGCAACGAACATTACCGCCGGCACGATTACCATCGGCGATGATTGGAACACCTACAAGGACATTGAGCGTCCTGTCGATGCCAACGCCCCGTTTGTTTATAAGGCGACGCTGAAAACGGCGGACAACAGCACCATTGCACTCGGCAATAAAGTCGTTCTTAACTCACCGGCACCCGGCGCGACCGACGACCCGGCTTCGGGAAGTTATATTGAAACCGGCAAGAACTCGGTTCTGACAGTCGGTTCCGTTACGGAGAACGTTCCGAATTCCAATCTAAACAAATCCGGCAGCGGTAAGTTGATTTTGAATTCGGCGACCAATTCGTTCACCGGTTGGGCGAACGTTCAGGACGGAACACTTGCGGCAACGGCAGCGGACAACCTGCAAACGGCAAAGGGAGTTGACCTGATTGGTGCCGGTACCGTATTTGATATGAGCGATACCGGAGCGAATCAAACACTGCACGGACTCCGCGGCGGAACGGACACTACTGCAACACTCACTGCCGAAAATCCCGCAACAGCGGAGGATTGGACGCGGAAAGTCCTCATCGGCAGCAATACGTTGACGCTTGACTTGCAAAACTTCAAGGCGGACGACATCAATTCCCGCACGGAATTCCGCGGCAACATCGTCGGTACCGGAACGGTAGTCAAGAGCGGTCTGTCGAATTCAACGTTTGCGTCGGGTTTCATCGGCTTTGACGGCGGATTTGATGTCCGTACCGGAACGCTGGAGTTGCTGTCCGATGCAAAAATCACCAATGTTGCCGGTAAAGCGGGGTCTTACATTGATGTAAAAGACCATACGTTCACGGTTGACATCAACTCAAATCAGGAATACAAGGGTACGATTATTAGTACCTATCCGGCGTTGCCTTACGGAACGACGGCGATTCGTCCGCACCTTATCAAAGACGGTGCCGGTGTCCTGACGGCGGGCTTCGCGGATAAAGATGTCAACACCGGACAAATCCGGGGCTATCAAGGCGACCTGACGATTTTGGAAGGCGGCATTGTTTCCACGACCGACTACATTATGGACGGCGGCGGCAAGTTGACCCTTGGTCTGAACGCCAACAGCACCAGCCCGCTCCTGCTGGATGTCAGCGGACACGCTGCTCTGTTTCGTCCAAGTGAAAACGGGCTGATGTCAGAGGTTTCCGCCTCGATTAGCAATGCGTCAACGGCTTGGAATACCGCACCGGGTTCCGCCAGCACTATCCTTGCGAAAATCCTCGGCAATAACTACTCCGATTACTCCGGTTTGGTTGCCTCCGATACGGACTCGCTGTTCTACGGTTTGGACTTGGTACAAGATGCCGGGGCAACGTGGAACAACCTGCTTATCAAAATGCGGGTCGGCGGATTCCAGGGAGTCGGCGATACATTCAACACGACTGCCGTCGGAAAACATCTCGACGCTATCCGTGTCGGCGATACATCGCCGGAATTAGCGAAAATCCTCCAAGATATTTGGGCATACGGCAGCAACATTTCGGATGCTTCTTTGGAGGCGAATCAGTCGCAAACGCCGCTGCCGACACGGGAAGAACGGGTACAGGCAATCCGCGGATTGTTCCAGCAGTTGTCCGGCGATACGATTGCCAACGGAATGTTTATGGGCTTGGATAAGCCGTGGCGACCTGCATTCGACCGGCTGAACCTTGACAGCCAAATGGTTTATGTCAATCCGCAGGGACAACAGCAGCGGGGACAAGCGATTGCTAATATGCGGAACCTGTGGTTCACCCCGACATACCAAGGAGTTCAGGGTCGCAGCGACGGAAATGCCCGGAAGTTCGGTATCGACCGCCCCGGTTATAAACTCGGTTTTGACAAACGGGTTGCCCAAAACGCTTCGCTCGGTTTCCTGCTTGGATACTCTACGCCGAAACTGCACCAAGGCGATGACCGGATTGAAGCATCGGACTTCCAGTTCGGTTTGTACGGCGGGGCAATGGTCGGATACTACGTCGAAATGAAGGGCTATATCGGCTTCGGACATCAGAACTACAAATCGAACCGAAACATTTATTATGACTTTGCTCCGGTTTCCGGCTTCGGTTCCTACGTTGCCCACGGTCGGTACAACGGCGATACGTTCAATTTCAGTTTTGAAGTTGCCCGTCCGCTGTTCCTGGGATTCTCCATTCTGCGTCCGACCATCGGTTTGGATTCCGAACACGCCTTCCGGTATTCGTTCACCGAAACGGGAAGTGCCGTCGCTGTGAAGTATCAACGGGCTTCGTTGAGCAGAACGCGGGCAAGATTCGGCTTGTCCTTGGAAACGACAACGCTTGACCGGGCAATTTTCACCGGACGGTTGGGATACAGTTGTTTGCTCGGCGGACACGACTATGCGGAAGCAACCGGTACCTTTGTTGATACAAGTGTCCCGTCGTTCACTGCCCGCAGCGTTGCGGTCGGCAAATCGTACTTTGAAGCCGGTGTCGGCACCCGGATTTTCCTGAACCCGGTCAAGACACTCGCCTTGGTCGGCAACTACGACGCAACGGTCGGCAACCGCTGGGCTGAAAATCAGGGACTCGTCGGCTTTACTTACATTTACTAATTTAACATCTGCCGCAAGCGGCAGGGCGAGACAGCGGGAAACAACAGTTTCCCGCTTTTTTTGTGCCGCCCGCAGAACGTTTCGTAACGGACGGTATGGTATGGTATTCAGAACACCGGAAAAAATTACCGGGTTCATTGAATTCTGAAACAGTTCGAGTATAATCGCACAGAGAAGCGACTGTTTCTTTCCCAACGGCATTTTACTGTTGTTCCTGTACTAATGACGACCCTAACGGCGTGTATCCCGTTCAGCCAACTCCTTCATTGGAATATCCTTGCCGTTGTCGTAATAACGGCAGTGGTTATGCTCGTCCTCTCCGTTCAACTCATTCGGAACCGGTACAATCCGTTCCATTTGTTCGTTAGTTGGCTGCTTTTCTTTGTCTTTCTTTACGTCGGTTTAACGAAAGCCGCAAACGAAGAGGAAACATATCACCGAACGCGGCAGAACACGCTGCGGAGCGTCGCGCTGTCCTTTGCTACGGCAACGGAAATGGCAGGACACAGTAAAATTACGAAAGAGACAAAAATGAGCGACCCGCTTTACACCAACATCCGCGATTTACACGCCGCTTGGTGCAAAGATGTTCCGTTCGTCGCCTACATTTACACGCTCCGTCTGCGGGAAAAAAGTTTTAACAAACTCGATTTCATCGTCAGTTGCCCGTCCGATGTTAATGATGACCATCAGATTCAGGGAAAACTCGAAGAAGGCGAAGCGTTGTTCCAGCCGTATGACGAATGGTTTGAGGTCTTTCAAAAGGGCTTCGACGGTAAAACGGAAATAGATGAAAATCTCTATTCCCCCGAATACGGCGGTAATTTTATCGTCGTAACAACGCCGTTGCGGGACCCGAATAACCGGCGGTATATCGAAGCGATTCTTTGCGTTGATTTTCACCGGGAACAGTGGGATGAATTATACCGGAGAGTACAGTTTGCATCGGCGCAGTTCTTGGCGTTGATTCTTTCGCTGTATTTGGCATCGCTGTATTTCATTTCGATTACCCAGTCGGCATTTCGGAAGGTCTCGAAAACGAACGGCGAATTGACCGCCGCAAAAAAAACCGCTGATACCGTTGCAAAAGCGAAGAGCGATTTTCTTGCTAATATGAGCCACGAAATCCGAACGCCGATGAACGCTCTGCTCGGCTTCTCCGAAATCCTGACGCAGCGGGTTTATCAGAACAGTTTGCCGCAGGAGCAGGAAGAGTCCGAAGGAATACTCGAAATCATCCGAAAAAGCGGCGAGGATTTGCTGAAAATCATCGACAACATCTTGGATTTCTCAAAAATCGAAGCGAATCTGCTTCAAGTGGAATCCGTACCGTTTTCTCCCCGCCAAGTTATCGAAGATGTCTGGAAATCCAAAATGGAACTAGTCGTCGAAAAACACTTGGATTTTTCCGTTAAATACAAGGAACCCGTGCCGGAGAAAATTCTCGGCGACCCGGTTCATTTGAAACAAATCCTGAACAACATCATTGACAATGCCGTTAAATTTACGGAAAGCGGAACGATAACGGTTTGCTGCGCGGTTACCGTTGACCACGGCACAGAACATTCGCCGGACGCAAAGAATCCATATTTGGATGCGGCAACGCTGCGGATTGACGTGATTGATACCGGTGTCGGTATTTCAGCAAAACAGATAAAGCATTTATTCGAGCCGTTCACGCCGGACGGCGAATCGTCGCCGCGGCAGTACAGCGGGACAGGATTAGGGTTGAGTGTCGCCCAGCGGTTGGCGCAACTAATGGACGGCAGTATTACGGTATCCAGCACGCCGGGCAGCGGCAGTACGTTCACCCTGACACTGCACGCTTACTTGCCGTCTGAAGAAAAACTGCCGGAGTCCGTTTTGAGACGAGCCGCCAAAGGGGAATTGAAAAAAGATTCCCGGATTGAACCCGGTTTGGAAGTCCGCGCACCGGAACAGCCGTATCCGTCCGGCAGCGGACATCCGGCAGCGGCAAACACCGACAGACAGCCGTTGAAGAACATCCGTGTTTTGCTTGTCGAAGATATGGTTGTGAATCAACTGGTGATTACGGCGCAACTGACCAGTGCCGGTGCGAAAGTCGAAGTTGCCGGAAACGGGGAACAGGCGATTTCCCGCATCAATCAGGATACGGACAACGGGCTGTTCTTCGATGTCGTGCTGATGGATATGCAGATGCCGGTAATGGACGGCTATGAAGCAGCGCAGAAATTGCGGCAGCAGGGATATTCCAGACCGATTATAGCGGTAACGGCACACGCATTAAGCGGCGACCGGGAAAAGACCATTACTGCCGGCTGCGACGATTACATCACAAAACCCGTTGATAGAAATCTGCTTATCAATATGATAATGAAACATCTGTGATGGGGAATTATCCGCAGACGATTTTCATCATCCACCTGTTCAGGTCTTGCAGCATTTCCGGTGTTAGTTCCCGACCGCAGGGATATTCCCGGACATCGACCGCGACACCGGCGGTGTGAAACAATTCCATCGCTTCGACCGTTGCGGCAGAACTTGCGGCATTTGCCGTTCCGCTGCCGAGCAGCACGGGCAGCGGACGGGCTTCCTGCCACCGCGGAAGAAGTTGCTTGCCCGGCATTGTCCCGGCGAACGCGGCAACACCGGCGAAGTATTCGGGGTACAGGAACGCTAAGCGTAATGCCATTGTTCCGCCGGTACCGAAACCGGCGATAAAGATTCGATGCGGCGCAATGTTGCAGTTTTTCTTTGCAATCGAAATGCAGTCAAACACTTTTTCTTCTGCGTCCGACAATCCTTCGCCTGTGCCGAGCCAATCATAGACCTTTTTAACGGTGCTGCCGGTGCGGAGAAATATTGTTTCGGCATCGCTGCTGTACTGTCCGCGTTTTTTGATACGGGAATCCAGTTCCGTTTCTATTTCACATTGCAGAATTCCTTGCGGGGCGGCGGCGACGTAGTTCCGCATACTGACGACCGGCATAATTTTCATTATTTGCCGCTCATCGTTTCCCCGGTTATGGAGCCAAACGAGGAGAGGATAAGCGTATTCCGGTTCGTAATGAACCGGCGAAAAGAGGATATGCGGCGGTGCCGACCGGCTTTCCGGTGCGGAAATTCGGGCGAAGTCAAATTGTATGCCGGACGGTACAGCGGTGTGTTTCCGCTGTTTCGGAGAAACAACAGGGCGGACGGGGGCGGCAGTGAGAACGGATGCGCGTTTCATAGCCGGTACTATACTTCGTTTTGCCGCAGATTGTCAAGAGCAGTTTTTTTGCTTCGTTTTTCAAAGGGTGCATAAAAATTTTCCCTCCCTATTGACCAGTCCGACAGCAAGTTTTTTTTCTAACAAAAGTTTTTTAATTCCGTATAGATGAAAGAGGACATTCATTACCATTACGGAGTTTCCAATGACCACGACTATTCTTTCC
>JAISJZ010000404.1 GCA_031261125.1 Planctomycetaceae bacterium
GCTCCGCTTGGTCCAGTATAGCACCACGATATTTCGTTGCCGAAATTTTGTTTATCGAAAATACAGTCCAACATAAGTTTCAGATAATGACTCGCCGTCAGGTCGCAATGCAGATACAAACTGCCGGTATCTTTGAGAATCCTGTGCATTTCGATAACCCGCTGCGCTATGTAGGTCAGATACGCCATCATCGCTTTGCTGTGAATAGTTCCGATATTGGCGATATATTTTGCAAGCGTCGGAAAGTTTATCGCAAGCGTACCGAGAAACTGTTCGTCAACATCTTTCCAAGTCCACATATCCTTGAAACTTGCGCCGGCGGCTTTGCTTCCGACGGGAGCGGAGTACGTCCGCTTCGAGTTGAACGGCGGGTCGAGATAAATTAAATCGACCAAGTTGCTGTTCAGTCCCGAAAGAACATACAGATTATCGTTTGTGTAAAGCGTATTGCGGAACGCGGACTTGAGCATAGCCGTCCATCGTACACCGCTGGGTGCCTTTTTGCAAGATACTTCAAACATCCTCCCCGAAAAATGAACCGGCAGGAAAATTTTTCTCCCGTGTTGAAAAATAACCTATAATAAGGTACTATTGTACTCTCAACACCCGACAGGAGAAACAGCAATGTCAGAAGCAAACACCGACCTGCAAAACGTTCCCGAAGAATCGGAAGACACTCTGAAAGATATGTACCTTTCGTTCCGCCTCGGCGACGAGGATTACTGCCTCGAAATCCGTTATGTTACAGAAATCGTCGGCATCCAAAAAGTAACGGAAGTTCCCGATATGCCGCACTACGTCAAAGGCGTGGTCAATCTCCGCGGACAAGTGATTCCGGTGATTGATATGCGGCTGCGGTTCAATATGATGGGACGCGACTACGACGAACGGACGTGCATCGTCGTCATTAGTTTACGCAACGGAGCAGTGCAGGTCGGCTTGGTCGTTGACACGGTCAACGAAGTTCGGTCGATTGAAGAAGTGAACGTTTCGCCGCCGCCGAAGACCGGTGCCGGTCAAAGTGCCGCTTACATCCGCGGGCTGGGCAAAGTCGGAGAAGATGTCAAAATCATTCTCGATGCCAACAAACTGCTCTTTGAAAATGAATTGGCATCGCTCGGCGCATAGATGCTTATCAACGAAGCAAACGTAAAGCATATCCTGACGCGGAGCAAACTGCCGGGATTGGGATATGCCGTCAATCCCTACATCGGTTGTCAGCACGCCTGCGTCTATTGTTATGCGCGATTTATGAAGCGGTTCACGAATCACGAGGAACCGTGGGGGACGTTCGTTGATGTCAAACGGAACGCCGCCGACGTATTGGTGCAGGATTTACGGAAAGCCAAACCCGGCTGCGGGGCATTCTTCGGCAGCGCAACCGATGCGTATCAGCCGTGCGAACAGCAATATCAAATCACCCGGTCGCTGTTGAAAATCGTTGCCGACAATCAGCCGCTGCTGGGTTTTCCCGTTTCGGTTTTGACGAAGTCCGCTCTGGTATTGCGGGACATTGATTTATTGAAACGAATTCCGAACGCCTCGGTCGGATTTTCGCTGGCAATGCCGGACGAACGGGCAAGGGCATTGTTTGAACCGGAAACATCGTCGGTACATCGCCGTTTGGAAGCATTAAAAATTCTGCGGGACAACGGCATCCGAACGTACTGTTTTATCGGTCCGCTGATACCGGGGATATTTCATCTTCCGCCGCTGTTTGCGGCATTGGAAGGCATTGTCGGACACGTTCACGGCGAAACGTTGAACACGCGTTGCGGCAACCTTTCACAAATCCAAAAGGCGGTTATGCAGTACAGCAGGGAAGCCCGGCGGAAGTTCAACAGGAGTATTAACGATGAAAAATACTGGACTGCCGTTGAAACAGAGTTTGAGCAATTGGCAGCGCAACACGGAATACCGGTCGCCGGTTTTTACAACCATTCCGTCGCCGGCTGCTAATTTTTTTACTCCAATTACCGCCTGCCCTCCCTGTAGAAAAATTGTCTTGTTCGATATAATTTGCACGATCCGTCGAAAAAGTCCTCTTTCCGGTCAGAACAATGAGAAAATCATTACCGCTGTTCTTTGCGTTCCTGTTTTTGCTGTCCGATTCGGTATTGGCACAGGAAGCGAAACCGCAACTGCCGCCGCTGCTCACCGCCGAAAATGGGTACAGCGGCAAACCAACCGAAATGATGCAGCGGTTCCTTCTCGCGGAAACCGCCGAAAAACAAAAACAATGGACGAACCGGTACGAAACATTGAAAACCGTCGAGGACATTACCGCCTACCAGAACGAACGCCGGGAATATCTCAAACAGATGCTCGGAAAAACATTTAACCGGAACACGCCGCTCAATCCGCAAGTGCTGAAAACATTCGATAAAGGCACGCCCGGCAAAGATGCATACAAAGTCGAAATGCTGGTCTTTGAAAGCGTTCCGAAGTTTTACGTTTCCGCAGCGGTGTTCATTCCCGATGAAACGAAATTCAAGCCGCCGTATCCGGCAGTGTTGGTCGTTTGCGGACACAGCAATACCGGAAAAGCGTTTGATTTGTATCAGCGGGTACCGGCATTGGCGGCAACGAACGGCTTGCTGGCAATGTCGATTGACCCGATTGACCAAGGCGAACGCTCGCAGCGGTTGACGGAGGACGGCAAACCGGCAGCGCAGGGTGTTGCGGCGCACAACGTCATCGGGGCAGGCAGTATTCTCTTGGGACGCAATGCCGCAACGTTTGAATACTGGGATATGGTACGGGCGATTGACTATCTGCAAAGCCGGGCGGACGTGGTGAAAGAAAAAATCGGGGTTACCGGAACATCCGGCGGCGGAACACAGACCTCGTATCTGATGTCGCTGGACGACCGGATTGCCGCAGCGGTGCCGAGTTGTTATCTTTGCAATCTTTTTAGTATCGTCGGCGGTATCGGACCGCAGGATGCCGAGCAGAACATTTTCGGACAACTGGCGTTCGGCATTGACCACGCCGATTATGCCATCCTCCGTGCGCCGAAACCGACGCTGTTGGAAACAACGACGAAGGACTTTTTTCCAGCCGCCGACGCGTGGGCAGCGTTCCGCAATGCCCAGCGGATTTTCGACCGGTTCGGATTTGCCGACCGGGCAGCGATTATCGAAACGGACGGTGAACACGGCTGGCACAAAAATATGCGGGTTGCCGCCGTCCGTTGGTTTCTGCGCTGGTTGGCAAACCGGGACGAAGCAATAACCGAAGCCGATGATATGCCGGTTTTTCCGGCGGAAGAATTCAAGGCAACGGAGACGGGTGAAGTGTTGAAACTGCCTGAGGCCCGGTCAGCGTTCGACTTGAACCGGGATTACAACGAGGAACTTTTGCAGCAGCGGAAAACGAAGAACGAAAAGCGGACGAAAGAGGAACTCGCCGCCGTTGTCCGCAAAGTTGCCGGTATCCGTCTCCTCGCCGATATACCGCTGTATGCCGAAACGGCATTAGGCGATAAAGAGCAGCCGGTGAGTGAACCGTTCACCGGCGTTGCGGCGAAAATTGAGCGGCACATTCTTTTGCCGTCCAATTCGGCACAGATTCGTCTTCCGGCGTTTTCGTTTGAACCGATGGAAAAATCCGGCGGTGTTGTGTTGTACTTGAACGGCGAAGGCAAAGGGGCAAATCTTGACAAGATTACGGAATTTCTAAAAGCAGGAAAGACCGTTTGGGCGGTTGATTTGCGCGGACTCGGCGAAACGCAATATGTCGGTCCGCAGTATTATCAACACAAGCAGTTCGGAACAGACGGCACGGATTATTACCGGGCTTATCTTCTCGGCAAATCTTACGCCGGTATGAGAGCAGAGGACATATTAGCCGCTGCCCGGTTCCTGTCCCCAAAGTATCCTGAACAGAAACCGGAAGTGTTTGCCGACGGCGAAACCGTTGCCGTTGCCGCTTTACACGCCGCCGTTGCTGAACCGGCATTGTTCTCCCGCGTGAAGTTGGAGCAGCAGCCGCGGAGTTGGTACGATGCCGTAAAGGCAGGCGATTCCTTTTATCCGATTACGAACATCGTTCACGGCGCACTGCTGGAATACGATTTGCCGGATTTACAAGTTCCCGAAGAATGAGTATCACCTTTCGGGATATTGTCTGAACGTCCTTCACTCCAATGTCCCTTCAAACTTCTTGAAGTTCTGCGCGAACAATTCCGCAAGGTGCTGCGCTGTTTTGTCATACTCATTCTTGTCCGCCCATAAGTTGCGGGGATTCAAAATCTCCGCCGGCACGTTCGGGCAACTCAACGGTATCGACAAACCGAACACCGGGTCAACAAACTTCCCGCTCTTCGCCAATTCGCCGGAATGAATCCCGTCAATGATTGCCCGCGTGTATTTAATCGACAGCCGCTTGCCGACACCGTACTTGCCGCCGCTCCAACCGGTATTCACCAGCCACGCCTTGGCATTGTACTTCTTCATATTTGCCGCCAGCAACTCGCCGTACTTCGACGGATGCCAAACACGGAACGCCGCCCCGAAACACGCCGAAAACGTTGCCTCCGGCTCTGTCACGCCGACTTCCGTACCGGCAACCTTCGCCGTATAACCGCTGATGTATTGATACATCGCTTGTTCCGGCGACAATTCGCTCACCGGCGGCAATACGCCGAACGCATCGCAGGACAAAAAGATGATGTTCTTCGGATGTCCGCCCATACACGGGTACTTGATGTTGTTAATGAACTCAATCGGATATGAAGCCCGCGTGTTCTCCGTCAGCGATTGGTCGGCGAAATCTACTGCCCGCGACTTGTCGTCATAGACAACGTTTTCCAGCACCGTGCCGAAACGAATCGCCTTGTGAATCTCCGGTTCGTTCTCCTTCGACAAGTTGATGCACTTCGCATAACAGCCGCCTTCGATGTTCACGATGCCGCTGCGGGTCCAAAAGTGTTCATCATCGCCGATAAGTTTCCGGTTCGGTTCGGTCGAAAGCGTTGTTTTGCCTGTACCGGACAAGCCGAAGAACAGCGAAACGTCGCCGTCTTTACCTTCATTGGCGGAACAGTGCATCGACACCATTCCTTGTTTCGGCATCAGATAGTTCATTATCGTGAACACGCCCTTTTTCATTTCACCGGCGTATTCCGTTCCGAGAATCACGAATTCCCCCTTCTCGAAGGACAGCGCAACACTCGTTTTGGTCGAAATGCTCTCCTGCATCGGGTTTGCCGGAAACTGTCCCGCGTTGAAAATGACGAAGTCCGGTTCGCCGAAACGAAGCAGTTCTTCGGCAGTCGGGCGTATCAGCATATTGTGCATAAACAAAGCGTGATACGCCCGGCAGCAGATAATACGGATTTTCAGCCGGTACCGCGGGTCCCAGCCGGCGAACGCATCGACAACGTACAGTTGGTCGCGGGTGTTGAGGTAGTCGATGGCACGGGATTTGCTCTCGTCGAAGTCAATCGGCGACATCGGGATATTCACATCACCCCACCAAATATCATCTGCGGATTCAGGATTGCAGACAATACGTTTATCTTTCGGCGAGCGGCCGGTTTTCTTGCCGGAACTGTTGATAAGTGCGCCGGCATCGGTAACGGCAGCGTGTTCGCGGATGATAGCATCTTCGTACAACCGGGCGGGCGCAGCATTCCGCAGCACACGTCCGACAGTGATACCGTACTTGCTCAAATCCAGTTCTACCCGCATCGAAATCTCTTGGTGTAAAGGTGTTCCACAAAGTACAAAACCGTTTCATTCTACTCTGTCAAAATAAAAATAACAGGGGAGGGGACAAACGGATTCTGGAAGCGGGACAGCCGTATTTGCCGTTGTCAACCCCTTTGTGCGCCCCCCTTGCTTTTTTTTCGGGAAATGCTAGAATTGTCCCCATTATAAAAATCGGCGTTTTTGTACCCGTTTTATACCCTTGCGCTAACACGGAACACAGCCGGAAACTGCCTTGGAACTTTGCCGTGCGGCAAAGGGGCTATGAACGAAAACTCTTTCACTGCGGGAATTTTGTTGTGGTAAAACTGAACCTTATTCGGGAACTTGACTCTAACGAAGACAACTGGGAATCACAAGTTGATGCAGCGTTGAACGGTGCCGCTATCGAAGACAGCGATTGGGGCGGACAGGAAGTTATCGGAAACCAAATCACCGAAGGAAAAATTGTACGCATCAACACCGAAGACGGTTTCGTTATCGTTGACATCGGAGGAAAAAGCGAGGGTCTTGTCCCATTCAATGAATGGGAAGAAGGGGAGGAACCGCCCGCTATCGGGCAAACCGTCAAGGTGCTGGTTGAAGAAGATGACGACGAAAATCCTACTCCGGTCGAACGCCACGGAATGATTCAACTGTCCCGCAAGAAAGCCGCCAAGATTGAAGCGTGGGACAATATGATGGCGGCTATCAGGGAAAACGATGTCGTTTCCGGCAAGGTGCTGCGCAAAATCAAAGGCGGTCTGCTCGTGGACATCGGCGTTCCCGTCTTTCTGCCCGCTTCGCAGGTTGACATCCGCCGTCCGAACGACATCGGCGAATATATCGACAAGGAAATCCGTTGCAAAGTCCTCAAAATCGACGAAGCCCGCCGTAATATCGTGGTCAGCCGCCGGGCAATGATTGAAAGTGAACGGGCTGAAAAACGGGCGATTCTTCTCGGACAACTCAACGAAGGCGAAATCCGCAAAGGCATTATTAAGAACATCGCCGACTTCGGAGCGTTTATCGACCTCGGCGGTATTGACGGGTTGCTCCATATTACTGATATGAGTTGGGGACGCGTCAATCACCCGAACGAAATGGTCAAAATCGACGAAGAAATTGAAGTCGTTGTTTTGAGCATCGACAGGGAGAAAGAGAAGATTTCACTCGGCTTGAAACAGAAGAGCGTCAGTCCTTGGGCGGCTATCGAAGAGCGGTATCCGGTCGGTTCCCGCATCGCGGGAACGGTCGTGAACGTGATGAGTTACGGTGCGTTTGTCAAACTCGAAGAAGGCATCGAAGGACTCGTTCACATCAGCGAAATGTCGTGGACGAAGCGGATTAACCATCCGAACGAAGTGCTGAACGCCGGTGATGAAGTCGAAGTTGTGGTTTTGTCGATTGACAAGGAAAAGCAGAACATCTCGCTCGGCATCAAACAGACGCAGGACAATCCGTGGGACCAAGTCGAAGAGAACTACACTATCGGCAAAGAGGTAACCGGTATCGTCCGCAACCTGACGAATTACGGAGCGTTCATCGAAATCGAGGAAGGCATTGACGGTTTGCTGCACGTCAGCGATATGTCGTGGGTCAAGAAGATTACGCATCCGAACGAAATCGTTCAGAAGGGACAGCAGATAACGTGCCGGGTTCTTTCGGTTGACAAGAAGCAGCGGCGGATTGCACTGGGCTTAAAGCAACTCGAAGACGACCCGTGGTTGACGACGATTCCCGAACGGTACCGTCCGAATCAACTCGTGAAGGGTAAAATCACGAAAATCACGAACTTCGGCGTGTTTATCGGTTTGGAAGAAGATTTAGAGGGTTTGCTTCACATTTCGGAGTTGTCCGACCACAAGGTCGAAAATGCCGAGGAGGTGGTGAAGGTCGGCGACGAGATAGAGGTGAAGGTGTTGAAGGTTGACCCGGACGAGCGGAAGATTGGTTTGAGCCGCAAGCGTGCGGAATGGACGGAGGAGCAGGAAAAAGCGGCAGCAGCGGAGGAAGCGGAGCAAGTATCGTCAACGCCGCTGAGCATTGCGCCGGAGCAGTTGAAGGGCGGTGTCGGCGGCGGCGGTCCGTTGTTCAAAATGCCGGAATAGTTGTTTCGCCCGACCGTTTGCGGCGGGCATTTCGGGGCGATAGCTCAATTGGGAGAGCGCAGCGTTCGCAATGCTGAGGTCGGGGGTTCGACTCCCCTTCGCTCCAATGACGGAAGTTCTTGTCTATTAACTGTTTGCGGCGGTTATTACGTTGCGTTTCCTAACAAGAAACGCCCTAATGCCGAAAACATCGCGCCCGAAACACTGTATTCACAAGGGAATCGGGCAATCTTGTGTCCGAATCAATGGACGGGAATGTCAATTTTTAGTAGGTATTTCGCATTCAACCCTTATTTTTCAATCGTTTCCTTAATAGTAATCGTTGCTACTAAGGACGCGGAGGAAAAATAAGGGAAATTAAAAAACCTACGAAAAATCGCAGGTATTGACACGGTTTTTTGCGGCGATACAATAACGTCAAAATGATTTTCCGGCGTTTTGCCGGAGATACAAAATTGGTTTAGTTCGCAAGTTTTACTCCCAAAATTCTTCCTAATACGACCCGGCTTGCCGGTTGGAAGAGTAAGTGAATTGCAACGCGGGTATGTGTCCCCTGTCGGGGTCGTCATGCGCGTTGCTTGCGAAGATGTGCCGTGCGGCTACCAAAGAAGGATTCAGTATTGTTGTGCGTTTGCGCCGATGCTCCAGTCGTATGGAGGGGACACTTCGTTTGGGAGTAACATGGCGTACCCCTCTTACATTAGAGTGTGTCGCCGCTTGTTGGCCTTTACCATTCAACAAGCACAAAAACGAT
>JAISJZ010000012.1 GCA_031261125.1 Planctomycetaceae bacterium
GGTTTCCGGCGGCGTGAACAATATCTTCGTTCTGCTTTCCTGGGGAAAAATAGTTGTCCCAAAACGTTTCGGCATTTTCGGCTTTCTTTGCATCTTCGACAAGTTGTTTTGCCGCTGCTTCAACATCCGCAACGCTTTTCGGGGCATCCTTTTGAACTTCATCTTTCTGGACTTCGTCGGGAACAGCATACATACCGCCGCCCATACCTCCCATTCCTCCGCCCATACCGCCCATTCCTCCTCCCATACCGCCCATCATACCACCGCCCATTCCGCCGCCGTTCATCATACCGCCCATTCCGCCCATCATACCGCCGCCGCTCCCTCCGCCCGGAGTTGTCGGTATAACGAGGTCTGCTACCGGATAAACCTTAATAGACATATATTTATCCGCTTCTTCAACCGACGTAACCATCAACACTTCGTTTTTAATGCAGTACGTCAGGTCTTGTTCGCTCAAAATGATTTTCAGGATATTGCGGAGTTTAATCCCGCTGTACTCCATCGGCTCTTTCACAACCGGCGAACTGGCGGTGATGCCCATCGCACCGGCACCCTTCGGGTCAACCGCGATGTTGATACCGGGATTCTTGTCTTTAATCAGCGTGAACAGGTCTTCAAACGTCATACTTTCGTCAAGTTTGATGTCCGCATTGTTATCCAACGCTTTGTTAATCTTGCGCTCCGACGGTCCTGCCTGCGATAAGTCCGAAACCGCCCACCGCTCCTTGCGCCGTTCTGACAGCAGCATCCATTGTGCCGGGTCAATGTACGTTATCGGCGGTTCCTCCGGTATCGGAATAAAAGAACGTTCCGATACCATCAGCGACTCGACAAATCCTATGTGCCGCTGATGCCGAAGTTCAGCATATTCCGTGATATAACTGACGATTTCGGAATAACGCTGTGCCGTGAACGGCTCCGTATCGCTCGGTAGCATTTCTATTGCCACTTCGGAAACTTTTTCCGCCACTTTATATTCCTTCGCCGCCATCAGCGAATTGAACCGGTCGAAAATCTGAACGGCTTTATCGCGGGCGGTCTTCAAATCGTACAGCGTTTGCTGCCGTTCCCGTTGAGCGGCTTCGTTTTCATCCGCTTGCTGCCGGCGGAAGTCATTGACATACTGCGTGTGCTGCGCTTGTTTCTGCACACTGCCGAGCCGGTCGAGCAGGATATTCCGCTCATTCGGGTCGAGTGCCGTATTGTTCCGCACCATTGCTTGAACCAAACGAACCGTTTGAATCGCCCCTTCCGGGTCGTCGCTCATCCGTTGCGTTGCGTCAACGATTGCCTGCCGGACTTCATTCTGAATTTTCTGCGACGCAATAGACGTTCCGACCGCAACAGCATCGACCAACGACGGTTCCGAACCGTCTGCCGGCTCCGGTACGCCTTCGGCTGCCTTTTCCGCTTTGACAAACAAACGGCGCGCGGTGCCGTTGTTCGGGTCCTGACGCAAAACGTTGTCCGCTAACTTCATCGCTTGCGTCTTATTGCCGGTTTTAATTGCCGCGTCTGCCTTATCCAGTTGGTCTTGCAGATGATTGATGTACCCTTCGCGGAGAACCGCCAAAGTGTCCCAGCCGACAATCGGCATCGTCAAACCGTTGTCTTTTGCAGCGGTTTCAACGACGGCGGTCAGATAGTTACTGCCGCTAATCACGCCCGCTTCGGTGGTGGGAGCAAAGTTCCAAGCCAACTCAATTTCGTTGCCCGGTATCGTTCCTTTGAGTTTCAGTGTGAACGGTGCCGGTGCTTCGTTCGTTTTCGCAACAACAATTGTTTCCCGGTCGCTGCGGACGGGCTGCAATTTCGCCGGATAAACCGTCCATTCCTTAGGAAAAGCGTAAGAGTCCGGGTTTGCCCAAACAACGGTAGCGTTCACGGACTCCGCAAGAATTTTACCGACGCTCTTGCTGAAATCCGGCAGATTGACGTATTGCTCACCGGTTGCTTCCGCTTTTTCCAGTGCTTTTTTCGTTTCTTCCGAAATTTTGGCGTTCATATCGACGAGGTTTCCGCCGGTTTGATTCGCAAACGCACCAAGAAGTCCCAAATTCGTAGCAATACCGGCAGCACAGGCATTAAACGGAATTTTCGCCGAAGTGTAATCATCAACGATTTGTCCGAATTCTTTCGGGGAAACCGTTCTTGCCATACTGCGCCCGTCGCCGAAATAGACAACAGCCCGGCGTGCTGCCGCCGCATCACCCTTGTAGGAATTCTTCACGGTTTTCAATCCTTTGGCAATATCCGCCGCACCGAGCGGCACACGGCGTTGCAGTTTTTGAAGGGCGTTGAGCAGTTCCGGCGAACCGTTCTGCACAAAGCCGCCGGTCAGCGATTCGGTCTCCACATCCATTGCGAAGACCTGAATTTTAGCACTTGCCGGAAGTTCGTTCAGCGTATCCGCCAGCGATTTCAGGACATCATGCCGCACCTGACCGGCTTGACTTGCCGAAGTATCGACAAGAAAAGCGACTTCGGACACCGCATTGGACGGAACAGCAGCACCGCGGATACCGACGGCGGTATAACTCGTTCCTTCCGGCGACGTGTAATAATCGTAGGCAACCTTGTCATCTCCGAACAGGGTGTTTGCCGAAACAGCGGCGAGGATAGTCCCGGCGAAAAGAACTCGGCGGAAAACCTGAATGGAACGCATCAACATATTGAACTCTCCGGCGTGAGAAGTGAGCATTTAACAACTCCGTTCTATATCATACTTTATTATTTTAGGAAAATCAACTCTTTTTTCCCGCAATTTTTGTAAAAGAACACTTGTCTTTCATTATCGGAAACTTCCCGTAAATACTTAAACGGGAAGTTTCCGATTGTCGGTTATAGGGAGTTTCTAAAAACTCCTCAACAAAAAGAATAGTTTTTAATCGTTTTTAGAAGTACCCGTTACATTTCCCCCATTGACGGAACCGGCATATACCTGAAAATAACGCTTTACTCCGATAAAATCTTTATTATGACGCAAGAAACGAAAGAATCCGCCGCGGTGAGCGGCAGCACCGGTGTCGTCCTTGAAGCCGCCCGCCGTGAAAAATTACGGAAAATTACCGAACTCGCTGTAAAATACGGATGGGACCCGTGGGGACACCGGTTCGACAACCATATTTCCGCCGGTACAATCCGCAGCCGGGAAAACGAAATCGAAACGATTGAACCGACACAGGCGGAAATTGACGAAGCGGCAGCAAACAACCGCCGACCGCCGCAAACCCAGTCGAAAGGTCCCCGCGTCCGCGCCGCCGGACGTATCGTTTTGCAGCGCAAGAAAGGCAAACTGATTTTTCTCGACCTTTGGGATTGGACGGGAAAAATTCAAGTCCTTATCGGAGCAAACCAAGTCGGCGAAGCAAATTGGGAACTGGCTCAATGCTTTGACCTTGGCGACATCATCGGCGTTGACGGCGATTTAATGCGGACGCATACCGGCGAACTGTCGATAGCCGCTGCCGAATTGACGTTCTTATCGAAATCCATCGAATCGCCGCCGGACAAGTTTCACGGTATTACCGACCCCGAACTGCGGAGCCGGATGCGCTACGTCGATTTGGTCTATACGGACGGTGTGATGGAACGGATGCTGAACCGGTCGAAAATCGTCGCGTCGGTCCGGCAAACATTAGCGGAACACTGTTTCGTAGAAGTCGAGGGACCAACGCTGCACACGATAGCAGGCGGAGCGGCAGCGCGTCCGTTCAAGACGCATCACAACGCTTTGGATATTCCGCTGGTCTTGCGGATTGCGCTGGAACTGCACTTGAAGCGGCTGCTCGTCGGCGGTATGGAGCGGGTCTATGAACTCGGTCGGGTCTATCGCAATGAGGGCGTTGACCAAACGCATAATCCCGAATTCACAATGCTTGAAGTGTATCAGGCATACGGCGACTACGAAACGATGATGGACCTGACGGAGAAGATTATCGTCAACGCGGTGCAGGTTGTCAGTCCGAACCGCTTGCAGCCGGATACCAGCACGTTCACACCGCCTTTCGCCCGCAAAAAATACGACGAACTCATCAAGGAATACACCGGTGTTGACCCGCTCGATGCAAACGCAATCATTGAATACGCCGAAAGCATCGGTCTGGACACTGCCGGCAAACATTCCGACGTTATCAAGAACGATGTGTTTGAGGAAAAGGTCGAACACAACCTCGTCAAGCCGACGTTCGTGATGGATTATCCGGCGAGTATTTGTCCGTTGACGAAACGGAAGCGGGACAATCCGAACATTGCTGAGCGTTTTGAGTTGTTCGTTAACGGAATGGAATTGGCGAATGCTTACACGGAGTTGAACGACCCCGATTTGCAGGAGGAACTTTTCAGCAAACAACTTGCGGGACAAAAGAAAGAGGACAGTATGGCGGTGATGGACAAGGATTTTATCCGTGCGCTGCGTCACGCAATGCCTCCGGCGGGCGGTTTGGGCATCGGTATCGACCGCTTGTGTATGTTGTTGACGAACACAGCGTCGATTCGTGAAGTTATCCTGTTCCCGCTGCAACGCCCTGAAAATTAGGGCGGATATTGCATTATTGCGGGCGGTTACGGTCTGACAGCCGCCGTCTTGCGGCAAGCCCCGCTCCCGCAACGCCTGCACCGAATATCAAAAGTGTACCGGGTTCCGGTGTCGGTGCCTTTTCCATAGAATTGGGCGACAATTCAAAAAAACCGCCGACCGACAAACCATCTGCATCCTCGCTTTCAATAAGCAGCGTGAAGGATATATTTTTTTCTCCCGCATCCGTAAATATGCTTTTCAACGATTCGCGCTGTTTATCAGTGAAACCAAACATATCAAAACGCCCATCACTACCAATTTCGTCCGATGACTTTTGAACGCTGTATGCAAACGCGTCGTTCTCATTATCTGAAACATACAACCCTACAAGACGACCATCAATTTTTCCGATAAAAGCCAACCCGACAAAATCAAAAGGTTTACCGGATCCATCATAAATGGTCAATTCATCATCAAGATAAAAAGGAAAAACCGTCTCGTTTTTTTTGTCTAATACTGTCTGAAAGGCATAATAACCTACACCACTATCACTTACACCGGCGTATTCGTAATAGTGGTCACCGAGACGTTTTGTTGTTTCCTCCAACACAACGGCTTCACTGCCGTCCGGTGCATTAAGAGAACCCAACAAAGTATCTCTAGCCGCATCATCATCATCCGCAGCGTCCACCTTCCACGCCTTCCAGAACTTACTCGGCACAGATTCAGATTCATCGCCCATAATACATTCTCCTCCGCCCGCCGAAACAAAAAACGCCAGCAGGACAGTTATCAGGATTTTCCGGTTCTGTCTCAAAAAACAAGTCAACATAGTATATCCTTCAATGAAGAGTATCCGACGGTACCTATCGTCTTTTAGCAAATACCGTGCCGTTTAATCAAAAAATGCCCCGTTCCGCTACGGATTATTTTTCACACTGCATTTTACAGCATGTTTTATTTTACAGCATTTTATCGTCCGTGGAAACATACATCCATTAAATCCCGTGAATGCGGCATTTCTGCAAAGTGTATCGTTTTGATGTATTATTTTGCAATATCTGTATGAATATGCTGCACCTTTCGGCTTTTATCCCGTGTCGCTCCGAATGTGTGTTATTTTGAAACAACCGTATGCCCGTTCTGTTTTTTCTGATAGCTCTCATATATTGCAAAATACTGTTGTCTCGTGCATTGTCAGCCCATTGACAACCCGTGTCTAAATTTGGTACAATCTGTACCGCTCCTTTTTTGGCGTGCATCCTTTTTTCCGTTTGGCGCGTTTTTTGCGTGAATAAAACCGCATTGACCTGCTGCGCCAAAAATTCGGCAGCCGCTTTACAAACCCATTAGATAGGTATTCGCTGCAATGACTACATCGGCACAATTTCAGAAACGGTTAGGACAGATTTTACTCGCTCTCGGTTTTATCAACGAAGAGCAACTGGCGCGGCTGCAAAGCGAAAATGCGAAACACGCCGGCGAAAAGTACGGCGAAACCGCGATTCGTTTGAAGTTTGTTACCAGTGAGCAGGTCGCTGCCATTCTTGATGTTCAGGTGCTTCAAGGACGCTTGGGCGCAATTCTCACCGCTTTGGGATATGTTACGAAAGAACAGCGCGACACCCTTCTTGCAAAAGGTCTGCAAGAAGGCGAAAAAATCGGTGATGCCGCCGTCAGAACGGGCTTGATTGACACCAAACAACTCGACAGAGCATTGGATGTCCAAGAGATCATCCAAAGGAAGTTGGGACAGATTCTTCTTGCTCTTGGCTTTATCACGCAGGAACAGCACACCCGCATTGTTGAAGAAAACAAGCAGCGGCAGGGTGAAAGATTCGGGGAAACCGCTGTTGCACTGGGATATGTCAACGAGGAACAGGTTGTCAACTCGGTCGAAATCCAACAGTTAGACGGTCGGCTCGGTTCGATTCTCGTTGCTCTCGGCGACATCAGCAGGGAACAGCGCGACCAGGTTATCCGCGTCAGCAAACAGCACAAAGGCGGATTATTCGGAGAAATCGCTCTGTGGCTCGGATTCATCAACCCCCGGCAACTCAACAGAGCAGTAAAAGTCCAGCGGCGGCTGCAACTGGAAACACTCGAAGTCCGGCAAATGATGTCGGTCAACCCGTTCGGCGTTGACAATCTCGACAACAATACAGATGAATACGAAGTCGCTCCCCCGGCTTATTATGCGTCTCAAACTCCCGGTACCGCAGGAAATAATGAAGATTATGCAGAAAAAGTCGCCGACCCGTTCAACATTCTCGGTTTGGGCGACCTCGATGACCTTGACGACCACGACGAACACGGCGACCTCCACGACCACGACGAATTCCCCGTGGTTGACGAACAACTCGCAGCGCAGTTTGAGGCGGACCAACAGAATGCCGGAACCGCAACTCAAAGTTTCGAGACCGCTCTGACACCGACCTCATTCGACTTAAACGATACCTTCAAACTGCACAGCAAAGCCGACTCGCACCTCACTATCTACATTGACTTTACCGGTTATACCTGCAAGGACTCCTTCTGGACTTCGTCAAACGGCGGTAAAGACATCGTTGCGCCCGCTTGGTCGCTTGACGCAGACCATAGCAGTTTCAGCGATGCAGAGTTGAAGCAAATCTACAATATCTGGCAGCGGGTTGCCGAGGACTACGCCCCCTTTGACGTGGACGTTACTACGGAAAAACCCGCAGACGACCGTCTGGCGAGAACATCGACGACAGATACCGATTACGGAATTCACGTTGTCGTTGACGACAACAGTACGGACTGGTACGGCAATGCGGGCGGGGTTGCAGGTGTCGGAACCTTTACAGCAACAACTGACCGCGTCGCTTGGGTTTTTTCCAAGCAGTTGCAGAATAGCGAAAAATATATGGCGGAAGCCATCAGCCACGAAGCCGGGCATACACTCGGCTTGAACCACGACGGAACGGCTTCTACCGCCTATTATCAGGGAGCAAACGGCTGGGCTCCCATTATGGGAACCGGCTATTATCAGGCAGTAACCCAGTGGAGTAAGGGCGAGTACTCCAACGCCAATAACAAAGAAGACGACCTCGCTGTTATCAATAGACGACTCGCCTACCGCGAAGATGACCACGGAGATACCTTCGCTACCGCGTCAAAAGTTGATACCGCCAACGGAACCTTCAAGTCCTTCGGCATTATCGAAAAGAATACCGATGTCGATATCTTTCAGTTCACGCTGGATAAAGCGTGGACGCTGGACATCAATATCAAATCCGGGATGCGGGACGCAAACCTCGACATACTGGCGAAACTCTGCGCCGCCGACGGAACTGTTATCGCCGTCTCGGATTCCCCGGACACAATGGATGCCGTCTTCAAACAGAACCTTGGACCGGGCAATTACTACATCACGATTGAAGGCACCGGTAAAGTGGTGGACGGCAAAGTCATCTATACCGATTACGGCTCTCTCGGTACTTATACCGTTACCGGCAATTTGAAGGAAAACACCCCGCCTACAGCCCCCGCCGGCTTAAAAGCAACATCCACGGACCGTACCGTTTCGCTCTCGTGGGCACAGCAAGACAATGTTACCGGATATACCCTGCAATACCGCCCTGCCGGTTCTAACGCCGGCTGGACGACCGTTGCCGTCGCCGCGAATGCGAGCAGCGCAAAAGTTAGCGGATTGGACGCAGAAACAACTTACGAATTTCAGTTGACGGCGACCAATGCGTTTGGCACGGCAACTGCTGTTTTGACAGCGGTAACCAATGCTCCGGGTGATTATTCAAACGCAGCCGGACTAACCTTAACGGCGAAATCGGGTATGATGGTAACGATGCAATGGGATGCTGTTGACGGTGCGAAATCATATACCCTTCAAGCATCAGCGGACGGCGGTCAGACATGGTCAAACTGGTATACCGGCACGAACACAACTTTTAGTAAAACTCCGGCGAAAGCCGGGACGGACTACCTTATTCGTGTTAGTGCAACCACTGCTTCTGGAACAACAGAATTCAGTGATCCGGTTGCTTTCAATTCATCAGACCCCGATTTCGTTGGAACACCTGTAAAACCGACAATCACTGTACCGACCGCACCGGTTGTGAATGTTGTTGATAGAACAACGGACACCGTTACGTTAAACTGGAACGCTCAAAGCGGTGTTGCATCCTATACCCTGCAATATCGCGTTGCGGGTTCTAACGAATGGGTTACGGCGGAATCGCCTGCCGGCAATGCCGTTGGGGCAACGGTCAGCGGGTTAAAAGACGGAACCAACTACGAATTCCAATTAACGGCAACAAATGCGGTTGGCACAGCAACTGCCGTACTGGCAGCGACAACCGATACCGCGACACCGGTTACACCTCCGGGAGACAACTCAAACGCGGCAGGACTGACCCTAACGGCGAAATCGGGTAT
>JAISJZ010000087.1 GCA_031261125.1 Planctomycetaceae bacterium
CACAAATTTTCCTCGTCGGACAATTCTCGCGACACGATGATTTGCAGCGGACAGATGTCGCCGGTAACGATGTAAATTCCCGGCTGCTGCCGCTCAACGTGCAAACGCTCCGCCAAATGATTTAACAACTTGACCGGTTTTCTGTCGGAAATGAACGTTACAGATAATTCCTCCGTGTCCGCGTTTCGTTGCGACGCATAGAATAACGCATACGAACGCACTTTGTTGTAATCGTTGAGCGAAACATAATCGTCGGGACTCTTGTATTCAACAATGTTGTACTGGCGGAAGATTCGCGCAATATTTTTCTTGATGACAACATTTTTCCGTTTCTTGATGATAACAACGTCGATTTTAAGCGGCGCGGCGGTTAAATCATACTCGATGTTAAAAATCAAAACGTCCCGATACTCTTCGAGTTCAAGTTGAATCGCCTCGAAAAATGCCGGATGCCACTGAATGTCCGATGTCGGTTCTTCCATAGGAATATGATAACGGCGATATTATTTTGCCCGCACCGTTTCCTGCTCGTGTTCGGCGAGTTATACACGGAACGGCAATCGGTGTCAACCTATCTACTTACTCGGCGCACGTCTCTTCCGGGTTTCCTTTTTTAACCCAACTGTTTTTTACTACAGAATTTGAAGTCCGTATTTTCCGTTATTCCGTATGTTCCGTAGTTCTTTATTTTACGATGGGTTTGAGAAAAAAATTGGGAGACACGGAAATGACGTGAGAAGAAAGACAGAAGTTTTTATAACCGCTTGATTTCAATATCCTCATACTTCTCAAAGGCATTGTCGGGTTCACTCATCCGCCTTTTTGCTGAATGTAATCGGTACTTCACGCTCGTATTTTACTACTTTTTCGCAAAAAAACAATCGGGATATTCCCTTATTTTTCCTCCGAAATACCTACAAAAAATCGACACTCCCTAATATGGCGGCTGATATCGTAATTTTGAAAATCAATGGTATAATACCGCTATGCAACTTTCCCGCGGTATCGCCGTTACGCTCGGTTTCATTACTTGCCTGTCCTCGTTTATGCTGGGACTGGGACAGAACGATTATATGCTGCCGATACTGATGACCGCCGCCGCTGTCAGCAGTTTTTACTTTACGGACTGCCGCCGAATCATCCGGTTCGGTGATTGGACGGTCAACGTCCTCGTCCTGTTTATCGTGTTCTGCACCCTCGGTGAAATCCTGCATAACAAAGGTGAGGACTTGGCGTTTTCTATTGCCCGCGTTCTTGTCTTCGTCGAAATGGTTCTCCTGTTCCGAAGCAAAGAAATAAACTTCTGCTGGCAAATTCTGCTCATTTCCTTGCTGCAAGTTCTCGTCGCTTCCGCATTGCAGCAAAGCATCTTTTTCGGACTGCTGCTCCTTCTCTATATTTTTACCGGTCTGTGCGCCTTTGTTCTGCTTTTTTTGCAGCAAGAACATTCGTACTACCGCCGACATTCATTCACCGGAACACTGCTCGATTCCATTAAATCGGAAATTGCCGAACGTATTGACCGCAGCCGCCTCGCCCGAATTGCCCTGATGACGCTGTTGACCGGTCCGCTGTCGCTTGTCTTTTCGTTTTCCGATTCTGCGAAAAAAGAAAAACAAGACGGAAACGTCAAAGATACAGCCGAAGATAATAAATTGACCGCCAAAGAAATTCTCCGTTCGCTTTTCGCTGTTTTTCCGGCGGAACACGTCAATATTCGGAACCGGTGGGAAACCGTTGACGGCGAACTTGCTGCCGAGAATAATTCCCTCACCGCATCGGCGGTACGCATCGAAAATCTCGTACCGGTACCGTCCGGCGTGTTCCGACCGGTTCGGGCAAACTCCGCCGAAGAACAGCAATTCCGTTTTCCGTTATTGACGGAACGTCCGAGTTTTTCCGGCGGAACGATGACCGTCAGCGGCTGGGACGGCGGACTGCGGGAATTGCTCCGCTATCTGCTTCGCGGAACGTTTTTTGCGCTGTTCTTCGCCGTACTGCTGTTCTGTTTGATTCCCCGCGTCGGCAAAATCGAATTCGGCGGTCATCCGTTGAAATTCGGGTATGATAACTGGCTCGGTTCATTCGTCCGACCGGTGAACTCCGTTGGGTTCCGCGATGAAGTCCGCCTCGGTTCGCTCGGTACTGTCCTGCCGTACCATCGGGAGGTGATGTCGGTGAAGTTTGTGAAGTACCTTGACAAACAGATTCCGCAGAGCAGAGACGATACGGCACAGGAAGTCCCGTATAATGAAATCAGCGGGGCAGCGTTGTACTTTCGCGGCGTACCGCTGGATGCATATACCGGCGGGACGTGGAAAAACGCAACAGCGGCTGCCGGACGTTCCGAACGTTCCAAATACAAGCCGATACTGTTTTTCGAGGACGGCACCGACCTCGTTGGATTGAAGTTGACGGTTCAGCCGTTAGACACGAAGGTTTTCTTTGCACCGAATCCTTTTGTGAACCGGCCTTACCGCAATAATTTTCTTGTTTTTGCCGACGGATATGTTGAGGAAGTCCGACCGCGGCGGCGGGAACTGCGGGCAACGGTTTTCACCGCGGCGTTCAGGCACGGCGTTCAACTGCCCGCCGTTCCGTGTCAGGAAGATATTGACCCGGCAACGCTGCTGCAAATCCCGGAACAAGGATTGGACGCATTAAAAGCCCTTGCCCGGCAGTGGGATAAGGAATCGGGACGCGCCGAAACGGACATCGTCGGACGGGCTTCATTTATGGAACAGAAGTTTCTCCATTCGGAGCGGTTCCGTTATCAACTCGGCGGTGTTCAGCGGACTTACGGTATCGACCCGCTGGAAGATTTCGTTGCGAAAAATTCTGCCGGTCATTGCGAATACTTTGCCGGTGCGTTGGCGTTGATGCTGCGCAGCGTCGGTATCGGTTCGCGGGTCATTGTCGGATACAAGACCGCCGCTGCTCATTCGTCGGATGACGAAACGCTTGTCCGGCAATCGGATGCTCATACTTGGGTGGACGTGTATCTGCCGCCGGAATATGTCCTTAACATACCGGGGCGGCAGCGGTACCGCGAAGAGTGGACAGACGGCGGCTGGCTGCGTCTCGACCCGACACCGGCAGAAGAAACATCGCTCTTAAAAACCGTTTCGTTCGGCATTACCGATTTGAAGGAATGGATTCAATCGCTGTGGGATAATTTCGTTCTGAATATGAATTCGCCGCGGCAGACGGAATGGATTTACGCACCGCTGCAAACGGTTTGGTATTATATCGTCGATTTTTTCCGTAACGATATTTTTCAACCGGATTTTTATCTGAACACGTTCTCGAAGGTTTGGCACTACTACCGCAACTTGTTTAAGAGTTCGTATTCGCATTGGCAACTCGGCGATTGGGGACGGCTTGCTTTGCCGGCGGTGATTCTTGTACCGCTGTTATATTTGTGTTTGAAAATCTTGTTGCAACTTCGGATTGTTTTCGGCTGGAACGGCAGCGGCGAACGGCAGCGGGACAAGAATGTTGAATTTTATTACCGTTTGGAGCAACTGTTGGAAAAGAGCGGCGTTAAGCGGCGGAAGGCGGAAACGCCGGCGGAGTTGATAAACCGGTCAGAGTATGAATCTCTGACATACCCCGTCGTTGATGCGTTTTACCGGATTCGTTTTGGTGCGGAGGAACTGGACGGAGACGAACGCCGCAGGATTCAATCGGTCATTGAACAACTGGAACGGGTACTTGCGGCAAGTTGACATCCGCGGTTATTGGGCGGTCAACACTTGCCGGTCTGCCTCGACTGCCATATCTGCGGTTGCCTGACGCTGCATTTCCAACACCATCCGTTGAACCTCCGCCTTTCTCTGTTCTTCCAAACGAATCCGTTCCGTCCGCTTCGCTAACTGCAACTCCAGCCGCCGGTTCACTTCCTCACGCGCCGACCGGCGAATCTGACGGCGGCGGCGTTCCTCACGCCGTAATAACACCGACCGCGGAAGCAAAACCCGAATCGGTTTTTGCGGGTCATCGACCGGCGGCAAAATCCGAACCGGTACATCCAACTTTTGAAAAATCCGGCAGATGTGTTCGTGGCACGTCAAAAGAATTATCTGCCGACCTGTTGCTGCAAATTCCAACAACAGTTGTGCTGCCGCCGTTGCCCGTTTCGTATCGAAGTTAACAAAAATATCGTCAAGAATCATCGGCAGCATCGACCCGTGCCGGGCAAACTCTGAAGCCAACGCCAAACGCAGTGCCACAAAAATCTGTTCCCGTGTTCCGCGGGACAGCCAAGCGATATTAAACGTATCGCCCTTGTTATCGTCCAGCATCAGTGTTTCTTCTCCGAGCGGTGTCCAAATCCGCTGATATTTTCCGTCTGTCAGTTTCCGCAGCACTTCCGACGCTTCTGCCAATGTCCGCGGCTGCCGTTCCCGCTCGTATGCTGCCCGAATAATGTCCAGCATTTTCGAGCAAACCGCGTACACTTGCCAATCCTTTTTCGTTTTCTCAATTTTGTCGTCCAGAATTGCCAACTCCCGCTGCTTTTTCAGTGCCGTCCAGTCATCCGTTATCTGCTGCATCTGTTCCGACAACTTGCCTTTCAGTTCCAATTCACTGTGCTGTCTCGCCGATGTTTTTTCGATTTTCCGGTTCACTGCTGTCAGCAATTCGTCAAGGTCGAACGGATTTTCCTCATCGTTGACGTTCAAAAATTCCAGCACTTGTTTTTCGGTACAGTAATTGCCGAGAGCGGCATCGAGTTCCCGTTGAATACTGTTCTCCTGACCTAACAACTGCTGCTGTTTAACGTACCGCTGATGCAATGTCCGAAGTTCATCCGGCGTTTTTGCATTGTATTCCCGCAACAGTCCCGCAAAAGCGTTCTTCGCTTTCTGCAAATCGGTAACCGCTTTTTTACGCATCCGGCGGAATTCGCGGATACCGTGTTTCAGTTTATCCCGCTGCTGAATGTGTTTATTGTTTTCGTCCAATTTAGAACGGATAAAATGCAGCATAGCGACATAACTTAGTCCGCCGGCGAATTCCAAACCGGTTTCGCCCGCCGTTTTGTCGATGCGGTCGGTGATGTCCCGCAACGCCCTGATTTTCTGGCGGCGCAGTTCGTACCGTTTGTCGAGTTCCTTCTGTAAATCTCCGGCAATATCGCAGTGTTCGAGCAAGTCCCGAATTCGTGCCGGTGTCCAGTCCGCCGGAAGGTTGACTTGTTGCAGCCAATCGTTCCACCGCTTCGCGGCGTGTTCATACTGCCGTTGCGTTTGTTTCAATCGGTGATTCAGATGTTTGCTTTCGCGTTCGGCTTCCAAACGCTGACTTTCGACCGGTAAAAGTTTTTCCAAGCGGGCGAGTTCCTGTTGGGCGGTGTGCAGTTCCGGCGGCGTTGAGGCAGCGGCGAACCGTGCGTCAATGCCGGCAACGTCCCGCTTTACTTGTTCCATTTGCGAAAGAACCGCGTTGAGTTGCCGCTGATTTTCATCAAGTTTCCTGCCGTTGCTCCTTTCGGCGATAAACTTGAATGCAATCGAACCGGCAACGGCAATTGTTCCCAGTACGGTCAGCAACGGGTGAATGTGTGCCGTAAAAACCTTTGCGCCCAGCAGTTCAAACATTGCCAGCCCGACGGGGACGGCACCGAGAACGCCGACGAATCCGAGCAGGATGAGCATCCAAGCGGGCAACGCCTGATGCTGTACAATGAATGTGTTGATGCGGCGCAAGTCCCGGTGCTGTTCCGTTAAATGCGTCAACCGCTGCTGAAACTCTTGCCGTTTTTTCAACTGCACTGCTGTATCACGGGCTGCGTCCAGCACTTCGGCGAGTTCCGTTGATTCCCGCTTGGCAAGTTCCGGCTGAATTTTTTCATTCAAGGTACTGTACCGGTGTTTTGCGTCGGCGTATTTTTCTTTAAGTTGTAAAAGTTTTCGCCGAGCCGTGTTGACAGCGTGTGCCGGAACCCGGTATCCGCCGAGCGTTTCAGCATCGAAGATTTCTTTTTGAGAGTTAGTAACTGCGCCGCCGGGTTCACTTTGTACCGCGCTGCGTTTTGACGGCACTGCAATCGAACGCCGTCCTTTACGGATAAGTTCTTCTTCTTCGGTCAGTTGTTTTTCCAACGCTGCCGCTTCGGTTTCGACTGCCGTTATTTGTCCGTTGATGTCTATAATCTTTTGTTCTTCGTCTAAAAGAAGTTCCAGATGCGGTGTCATTTTCAGCAGCGTTTCGTTCACCGGCACCGTTTTAACGGCATTGTGCGCTTTCCCATATTCGCCTTTCAGTTGCGCATAAATTTGCCGGCGGTTTTCCAATTCCTTTTCCGTTTCGGCAAGTTGTGTGATAACTTCGTTCGGGACGGCAGCGGTGCTGCCCATAGCCATTAACGACTTCTGCACCGCATCGCGGCGTTCCCAAATCGGTTTCGTCAACTTCGCAATTTCATAAAGACGCTGCTCGTGCTGTAATTTTGTCAATTCTTCTTCAAACTGCCGGACGTTCCGCTCAACGGTCTTGTGTTCGCTACGGAGTTGAACGTATTGCCGCAGAAGAAGTTTTGTGCCGTCGAGTTCCTCAATCAGTTTTTCCCGCTTGCGGAACAGTTGCGTCAGTTGTGCCGGTTCGTGTTCCTTCTCCGCAATGTTGAGAATCTTGTTGCGTTTTCCGGTGATTTCCTTAATGGCTTCGACAATGCTGATGCGTTCCATACCGGTACTCAACCGGAACAGCATTTCGGCGGCTTCGGTGTCGCTTAACGAACTGATTCTCTGCAATTCGTCCAGCCCAATCGCAAAAACATTGTTGAACGTTGTTTCATCGACCCCGGAGATGAGAACCCGAAGAAGTTGGTGTCCCTGCTTTGCGCCGTCGAGGTTATACAGTTCGACGGTGTCTTCGTTCGGTGTTTTTTCCGGTTCAAAAAGGCGGTGCAGCGTGTATTGTCCGCTGGGACAGTCGAGTTGCAGCATTCCGCCGGAGCGGACGAAGAGCGAATGACCGTTTTGGTCAACTTCGGCGTTGTGCGGCAAATAGACGTTGCCGGGTTTGCGGGCGTAGTGTTTTCGGGAATCGCTGAAGCCGTAGATTTGCGACCGGACGAATTCAAGAATCGTGGTCTTGCCGTTTTCGTTTGCTCCATAGAACACGTTAATGCCTGCTGACAGTTTAGGAACCGTCAGCGATGACCAAAGACCGAAATGTTCGATTGCAAAAGCGGAAATTTTCATTTTTCCTCATACGGGTCTAATGCGAACGTTTTCACAACGTCGGTACCGAGCAGTTCAACGCCGACCACCGCTGCCTCCTGCAACACTTGCCGCTGTGTTTCTTTTTGCTGTTCCGTCCGGTGATATTGAACTTTGTGTTCGTTATTTTCATCCGCCGTTTCTTTTGCGGACAACAGCAGCGTTGCGGCACCGTCCGATGTTCCCCATTGCTTCGGAATGTATCCTTCCAAATCGAGAACGTCTTGCGGATTATCCTGAAAATGTTTCACACTGCGGACAAAATCGCCGAGAATCGTTTGCTGTTCGTAAAATGTCTTCGGCAAATACTCCGGCAGAAGCAGTGACAGCGACACCGCCCACGTCAGCGGTTCCTCCTTACCGTACAGCGAACGCAACTCGGTGACAATGTCGTGCGCCAGCGTTCCCCGGCGGAGTTGATTCGCCAGCGCACCGGGCGGTACATCGACATACCAACTGATTAACAAATCCCCGTCTTTCTGTGTTTCCCGGTAATTTCTGATTCGTTCCCGAACGATGTCCGCCAGTTGTCCGCCGTCATCGTCCGCCTTCATTGTGATTTGGTCGTTCACCCACCGCACCGGCGACGTTGCAAAATACGTCAACACCGGTTCTTCGCCGAACGGCACTTCGATGAGCGTGGCACCGTACAGTCCGATGTCCTTCGGACTTCGGGCAACAGTCGAACCGGGATAATGGACCGTGTAAGGCAACGGCGGTAAATTCTGCGGATTGCGTTTTTGGGCAGCGGTGTTCGGCAGGTCAAGCGGGACCGGTTTGCCGTCCAGTCCTTTTTTACGGGGATTACCGTGAAACACCTGCCGCTGGTCGAGACCGCCCATCGCCCAGTAATCAATCCGCTTCTGCGTCAACGTTTCCGGGACAATATCGCCGTTGGCAGCGGCAATGGTGAACAGTCCGCCGGGGTCGAGCGGAAAGTCCGAAGTACGGACACGCCGGTTCTGTTGATTCCGGCTTATTCCGGCAATTTTCGCAACCGGTACTGTTTCACCGTCTTCGAGCCGGTTAAAGTAGTATTCCTGTATCGTGCTGCTGGGAAACGGATGAACGTTGTCCGGCAGCGGAAATGCGGCGGGCAAGTCCTCCGGGGAATCGAATTCGCCGCCAGCCCAATAGACAGCGATACCGGCTTTTTTCAAGCGTTCAAATTGTTCCCAAAGGAAGAGAACGGTACCGGGTGAAGCGAGGCTGGCATTGAAAACATTACCGCTTAATATCAGGAATTCAACTTGTTCTTCCAGTGCTTTTTGGAACAATGCAGCGGCAGCGCGGCGGGAAACGTCGAGAAAACGTTGTTCCCAAAAGGCGGGACACTCGCCGACACCTTCTACCGTCCTGTCTAAATGCAGGTCGGAAGCGTGAACAAAGCGCAGCGGTTTCCGCAATCGGAGCGGTTGATTACCGGCAGAAATCATTAAATTGCCGTTAAATGTTCGTTTCTTTGCTTGTTTTGTGTAATCGGTACAAACTGCCTATTTACAAAATATACCGCATTTCGTTTCATTTTACAATAGCCCCGAAAAAGAAACAACAGCAAGTGCATAAAATTTTGGCGGGTTGAAAATGCCGCCACAGTATGATACGATACCGGTATGTAGTTTTATCGATGTTTTTCAAAACATTTACACCATTTTCGCTGATACAAAAATCGTTTCAAAAATTATTGAAATTCATTTTTTTCCCGATTTCGTCCCGAAGGGACAAAAGAACATAACATAGGGCAACGCCCTATGAAACGATAACCAGTCCGACTGCAAGTTTTTAGAAGCCGAGGGTTTTCAGGAATTTTAGCGGTTGGTGCGCAACGTTTAGTGTAACTGCCGTAATTTTATCCTTTGCCTCCTTCCAAGTTCGGCAAACATAATCGGCATCCTTTGTATCAATCCAAATCTTGCGGACAACGACGCAGCCCTTTTTTTAGCCGTCGTTGCGGC
>JAISJZ010000162.1 GCA_031261125.1 Planctomycetaceae bacterium
TCAGAAAGGCGACCCTGTGTTTTTGGGCAAAAAAGATTGGGCAACGGGACGGAATTCGGGTTTCTGTTTATTTGCTAATCCAATGCCGATGTGGTTTAATAACAGAAATATCATTGGACTCAATTTGGCAAACACTGATAAGCACAGGGTTGATGTCAAGCAGATTTTCCTTAAAGCAAACGATTGGTGGTTTTGTGCTGCCGCAGTCGATAGAAAGGGGAACGCAACACTTTTTGCGGGAAGTCCTGACGGTCGATTGTTTTTCGTTAGCGAAAGTTTGATTAATGAAAATGTCGGAAAAAGTTTTGACCGTATGGACGGCAGCATTGATTCGCCGTTGCCTTGGAACATCGGGCAGGACGGAACCGGCAAATACTCCTCGCAACTGAATGCCGACATTGACGAATTCCGAATCTGGAACCGTGCTTTGAATCTGAATGAAATTGAATTTTTGTTCAAAAACAACCCTACCAACCCGCGTGATAACACATCCCAAGTACGTTAAAATTGTATGAAGTACATTGCATCGTTTCTTTTGCTCATCTGTTTTTTCTGTGTTGTTCCGGTTGATGCTCAGGAATTATCGCCGTTTGGAATTTGCGCTCACCTGCAAGGCGGCGAAGGAACTCTTGCCGGAAATCGACGTTGCGAAAACACCGGCGGGATAATTCCCGCCGCTCTGCTGTTGCGAACCGCAAATTTTATGCTAAAATAGAGAAACTCCTATCTATTTTTCAATTCCTGCCGATAATGCCGCCCGACGATTCCCATAAACCGGAAGAACCGAAAAACGATGACCTCTCCTTGGACGAAACCGTTCGGGAACTCCGCCGCCGCAAAAAAGATAACGGTAGTGATAAACCGGTCAGCCCCAGCCCCTCCGGGACAGGGGAAAAAAAAACAGAACAGCAGAAACCCCAGATAAAAACGCCGCAGGGCAATCCGCCGTCCATTATTTTTATCCTGCTGTTAGCCGCCGGTGCAATGATGATTCTGTCAATGTTTCAGCCGCTTTCCAGTGATTTGCCGTACAACCGGATGATGGAGTTAATCGATTTTGGACCGGCAAGCGAAACGAATCCCGACCCATTCATTATTGTCGAAGAAGGCAGCGGTGTCCGCACCGAAACAGTGCGGTATTCTAAACTCGACCGGCTCGTCGTCGGCAGTGCGGAAATCAGAGCAACGGCGACCCGGCAAGTGTTAAGGACCGTTCAAAAAAACGAACCGCAAAAAGCGGTGCCGCGGACTGCAATTTCCTGCGGACGCAAGGGTTTCGCTGACGACGGCGGTAAATTACAGGAGCGGTTGGAAAAGAGCGGTTTTTCGTACCGCAGTGAAAGTTATCCGCCGTTTTGGCGGGAGTACGGCGTTTGGCTGTTGCTGTCCGCTGTGATGATTGGCGTGATGGTGTTCCTCGTCCGCAACGTCGGTACCGGCGGGGCGATGGCGTTCAGCCGAAACCGCGGACATCTCGTTGCCGAAGCGGAAATCACAATGAAGTTTGAAGATGTCGCCGGTGTTGACGAAGCCCTTGAAGAATTAAAAGAAATCGTTGACTTTCTGAAAAAACCGGATAAATTCAAAGCCCTCGGCGGGCGGATTCCCCGCGGTGTGCTTTTGGTGGGACCGCCCGGAACGGGCAAAACAATTTTAGCGAAGGCAGTTGCCGGTGAAGCGGGCGTTCCGTTCTTTTCGTTGTCCGGTTCGGACTTCGTGGAATTGTACGTCGGTGTCGGTGCGGCGCGGGTTCGGGATTTATTTGAACAGGCACAGCGGCGTAACCCGTGTATTATTTTCATCGACGAATTGGACGCGCTCGGTAAAGTCCGCGGCAGCGGTCCGATGGGCGGACACGATGAGCGGGAACAAACGCTCAACGCTTTGCTCGTCGAAATGGACGGCTTTCAAACAAATTCCGGCGTTATCGTGATGGGGGCAACGAACCGACCGGAGATTCTTGACCCCGCTTTACTTCGTCCCGGACGGTTCGACCGGCAGGTTCTCGTTGACCGTCCCGACCAAGCCGGACGTGAAGCAATTTTGAAGGTTCACTCAAAGAACGTGAAATTGGACGAAAGTATTAACCTGAAAGAAATTGCGTCCATCACCGCGGGTTTTGTCGGGGCAGATTTGGCGGCGTTGGTGAACGAAGCGGCACTGCTGGCGGCGAGGGCAGACAAAACGACAATCACGATGGAAGAGTTCAATGAGGGTGTTGAACGTGTTACCACGGGATTGCAGAAGAAGCAAAAGGTCATTAAGCCGGACGAAAAACGCCGGATTGCTGTTCACGAATGCGGACACGCCATCGTCGGTTATTTCACGCCGAACTCGGACAAGGTTCACAAGGTTTCGATTATCCCCCGCGGATTGGCGGCACTGGGATACACGCTGCAACGCCCCGAAGAGGAACACTATTTGGTCACACAGAAAGAACTGGAAGCGCGGATTCAAACGTTCCTGGCAGGAACGATTGCCGAAGAAATGGAATTTGACAGTGTTTCGACCGGTGCGCAGAATGACTTGGAACGGGCAACGGACATTGCAAGGTCAATGGTGATGGACTTCGGAATGAGCAAACTGGGGCGTTTGACGTTTCGGGAAAATCGCCGCGGCGGATTTATCGGCAGCGACGGTTTTCCGCAGGCGAGGCAGCACAGTGAAAAGACAGCATTTGAAATCGACCAAGAAATTAAATCAATTATGGAAACGATGTTCGACAAAACCCGTATGATGTTGAACGAAAAGCGGGATATTTTGGAGCGGTTAACCGTTCGGCTGTTGGAGAAGGAAATTCTCGAAACAGAAGAATTGACCGCCGTGATTGAAGACAGGGATGTTAGCGGCGGGACTTGTCCCGCCGAATAATAATACTACCGGCTTTTCTTGTTCCACGTCAGCCACGCCGCAAGACCGCCGGCGGCAACGGCAATGGTACCGATAATCAGGAATTGCAGCCACGAATTTTGATACGCCCTCGGAAACCGAAGATAAAACACACCGAACGAACTCGCCATTACCGTAAAATTGAATGTCACAACCATTGTCATCAGCCGGTCTTTCTTCTCCTCTTCGCTCAACGGTTCGACCGATTCTGCTTCCGCCGCCGCTTTTGTTTTTGCCGCAGGTTCCGCCTTCGCTGCGGCAGTTGTTGACGTTCCTTTGCGGACAAGTTGCACCGCGTCCTTCGGATAATACTTTATCACAGCCGCATTGATTTCCGCCGGCGTACAAATCGTACTGCGCACCGGCATCGCGAAAATCATCCGCAGTTCTTCTTCGACATCGGGATTGACCGGCTTCGGCGATACAAGAATCAGTTGCCCCTTGTCAACCATCAGCGGAACAAACGAATGAAGGCGTGCCGTGTTCGGATTCACTTGCGGAACCAATTCTTCGTCAACGCCGACATCTTCAATGTTCACGAACGGCAAACCGACGGACTCCGCATACGCCAGCATCACTTCTTCGGCAGCGATGTCTTTCTGCTGCAACACCGCTTCGTGCAGGTCAATACCGACAGCATCGGCATAACCTTTGACTTTTTTCATTTTCTCCTGCGGAACAACGTTGTTCGCAATGAGAATTTCCTCCAATGTCCGGCGGAAGGACTTGCGTTCGACTTTCCGTCCGAGTGAAACATCGTATTCCAGTTTCCGGTCGGCATCCGTCAAACAGAGCATTGCTTTTGCCAATTCGTTCAGCAACGCTTGGGATTGGGCAGCATAATCGCCGGAGGCATACTTCCGAACGTGGGCGTTCATTTTCCGGTAGTTGTCCCGGATTTTTGCGTGGTCGTCCTCGAACGGTTTAAGCCGGAGAAGTTGATAATAATTCAGCGGACGGTTCGTGTCCTGAATACCAAGCCAATCGCGATAGACATCCATTGGTAGCGAAACTGATAGTTGAAACGGATAACAGCCGGTAATTTTCGTATAATCAATGCAGATTGTCAAGCGGTTCGTACTGACGGCAAACGTGCAACGTCAGGATTTTCCAATGTTTTGTCGATAATCAACGGACTTTTGAACGGGGGAAATAACGAAACCGTTTTCGTCCCATTGTTGACAATCACCGGTTTAACTGCAATAATGCCGCTATGAATTCAATTTGCTGCTGTTTATCCCGATGACAATTTTATTTGAACGGCGAACGGAACAAGGTAAAATTACTTCCGCCAATCCTGCCGATGTATGGACGGATTGGCGCGGCGAGAACGAAACGTGGCTTTTTCTTGCACCGCACGACGACGACATCGTCTGCGGCTGCGGGTTGACGTTCACCGCTGCCGTTGCAATGGGCATCAATGTTCACGCCGCCGTCATTTCCAACGGACGAATGGGGTACTGTTCCCCGGAAGAACGGCAAACTATCAAAAAAGTCCGGTACGAAGAAACGAGAAATTCTTTTGCTGCCGTAGGTCTTCCTCTGGAAAAACTCTATCAATTCGATTACGATGACGGAAACCTGACACAGGAATCAGGACGGAGGTTCGCTGCCAGCCCGAACGCCCCGAACGTGATTGAAGGCGGAACCGGTTTGGAAAACACAATGACCTGTCTGTTCCGCAAGGTGAAACCGAACCGGCTTTTCATTCCGAACCGGCTGGATTTGCATCCCGACCACAAGGCAGTGCATTATGAGGCAGTGATTAGCATTTTTCACGCCCAAGGGGAAATATGGCCCGAACTTGGCGCACCGCTGCCGGTAATTCCAACATTACACGAATACGCAACGTACAGCGATTTTGTCAAATTTCCGACGCACCGGATTACCGTGTCCGAAGATTTAGCGGAAAAACGGCTTAATGCGATTGCGATGTACAAAAGTCAGAAGCAAATCGGACTGCTTGTCAACGAACTGCGCAAGCACGGTACGAAGGAGTACCTGTTGGAAATTGCCTTTGAAACATTCACTCCGGCAAAATACGAGAACACATTCTAACTCTTAACTAACGATGTTCCTTTACCTCGGCGACGATGACATTACACGGGCGGCTGCTTATTTGAGCGGCGTTTTGACGCATTTCAACATTCCGTTCGAGCGGGTCGATAGTTCCGCGTCGCCGCCGGACGATTTTACCGCTAAGAAATACACCGGATACATCATCAGCGATTATCCGGCAAAGCAGTTCCGTCCCGGTCAAATGGAACACATTAGGCAGTCCGTCGCAAACGGTGCCGGTCTGCTGATGCTCGGCGGCTGGGAAAGTTTTCACGGGCAGTACGGAGAGTACAATAATTCGCCGTTAGCCGAAGTGCTGCCGGTAGAAATGCAGGATACTGACGACCGGCGGAATTGTCCGCAACCGGTGCTGCTCTATAAACGCCGGGAACATCCGATTCTCGCCGGGCTGCCGTGGGACCGTGCGCCGTTTATCGGCGGATTTAATCAGTTTATCGCTAAATCCGGTACCGTGGTGCTGCTCAAAGGAATCTGCACAAAATTCAGTATCGTTGCCGAACGGGTTGCCGATTGGACAACCGACAGCGTCTTGCTTTCGGATAGCAAACCGCTGGAATCCCGGTTATCATTCGCTTTGCCGGACGGCAGCGCATCGTGCTTTTTGACGTTAACCGAAGAGCATCCTGTTTTGGTAACCAGCATTTACGGTACCGGAAAAACGGCGGCATTAGCAACGGATGTCGCCCCGCATTGGGCCGGCAACTTCGTTGACTGGGGCAAACAACGGATTGTTCAGGAACTGCCCGGAGGTGCCGGTACCGTTGAATTCGGCGCAGATTATGGTAAATTTTTCGCCCAACTGGTGCAATGGTTGAAGTAAAATGACAAACGAATACTACAAAACCCTCGGTGTCCCTGCAACGGCAACGCCGGAAGAAATTCAAAAAGCGTACCGGAAACTAGCGAAGAAATATCACCCCGACCTGAACAAAGGCGACCCCAAAAAAGCAAAGGAGAATTTCCAAAAGGTTCAGGAAGCGTTTGATGTTTTGAGCAACTCCGAAAAACGTAAAATTTACGACCAGTACGGTGTGTCGCCTGACCAGATGGGAGCGGGCGGAGGACAAGGTCCGTTCCAATGGTCTTTCAGCGGCGGTGCGCCCGGAAGCAGTCCGTTCGGACGCGGCGGCAACGTTAATCTTGATGACTTTATCAATATGTTCACCGGCGGCGGACGCGGCGGATATGGTTCGCAATCCGCCGAGGATTTCTTTGGTGCTGATACCCCGTCCGTAAAAAACGGAACGGATGTCGAACGCCGCATCAAGATTCCGTTCACCGTTGCAATTACCGGCGGCAAAAAAGACATCGAAATTCCCGGCGATGAAGTAGCAACGTTCACTGTTCCGGCGGGTATTGCCGACGGTGCGAAAATCCGCCTCCGCGGATTAGGCAGTCCCGGAAAGAACGGAGGAAGAGCCGGCGATTTATACGTTATTGTACAGATAGAAGAGCATCCGTTTTTTGAACGTAAAGAAAACAATCTTTACGTTAATGTTCCTGTTTCGCTGCAAGAGGCGGTATTCGGCGCGAAAATTGACGTACCGTCTCCAAGGGGGATAGTCAACCTGACGATTCCGCCCTGTTCAAGCAGCGGAACGAAGTTGCGGGTCAAAGGACTCGGTGTTCCCGGCAAAACGGCAAACGGCGATTTGTTTGCGGTTTTGTCGGTGGCGTTGCCGCAAAATTGGACAGCGGCGGACAAAGCGTTGCTTGAAAAAGTTGTTTCTAAACCGAAGGAATTACGGGAAAAACTGAAATGGTAAGTTCGTTTCACCGAACGGCTATGCCGCCGGTTTAAGCGTAATTCCCAGCCCCGGTTTGTCCGACGGCAACTGCCGACCGTCTTTCAGCGTAACGCCTGTGAACCGGTCATTGGAAATCAGGATATTGCCGTCAAGGTCAACAAAGTCAACAAGCGGCGAAAGATGTACCGCCGCGGCAATCGCACAGGACGTTTCCGTCATACAGCCGAGCATTACTTTCTTGCCGCAAGAGCGTACCAAATTGGCAATCTTCCACGCCTCCCGCATACCGGTACACTTCATCAGTTTAATGTTAATGCCGGAGAAATAATCCTTCAACTGCATTATGTCTTTCAACCGCTGTACCGCCTCATCCGCAAAAATCGGCAGCGGACTGCGTTCGGTCAGCCAGCCGGTATCTTCCAACTGCGTTTTCGGCAGCGGCTGTTCAACCATCACGATTCCTTTTTCTTTGAGCCAGCAAATCATATCAAGGGCGTACTGTTTATCCGTCCAGCCCTGATTCACATCAACCGCAATCGGAACATCGGAGACCGAACGAATCGTTTCAATCATTTCTTTATCGTTATCCCGACCGAGTTTCACTTTGAGAATCTTAAATTTGCTTCCCGCCTCTTTCGTCTTTTCACGGACAACATCGGCTTTGTCGATGCCGATAGTGAACGTTGTCGGCGGAATTTTATCCAGCGAAAGCCCCCATATCTTGTACCGCGGTGCGCCGAGCAGTTTGCCGGTGAGGTCGTGCAGGGCAATATCCACCGCCGCTTTTGCCGCCGTGTTGCCTTCGGCAATGCCGTCAACGTAATCGAGAATCGCTTCAATTTCAAACGGGTCGGAAAATCGGGACAGGTCAACTTGCCCCAAAAAATTTTGTACCGATTCCAATGTTGCACCGAGGTACTGCGGCATTGACGCTTCGCCGTAGCCGGTAAAACCGCCGTAGTGAATTTCTGCTTGAACATCCGGCGTAGCCGTCCGGGTATAAGTTGCAACCGTGAACGGATGAACCAGTTTCAGTTCATACGGCTGAAAGGACAATTTCATTTTGTCTTTTTTAACCGGCTGCACCGCCGCCCGGCTGAATGTACCGCTCAATGCGGTTAATGCTAACGCGGAACCAACAGTCAAAAATGAACGGCGTGTCGTGTTCATTGTTATTGATTGTAATGATGTTTTTATCTGTTTGCGGAAATATACCATACGAAACGTTACCTGTTTGGTAACATTTGTTACATTTGTTCTATTGGGCAGCCGAACGGCTGCCGCGGGGCGAACCGCTAATCGGATGTCCGAACTCCATCGGGCGACCGGCAACCTTATAACCCTGCGCATACAGGACTTTCTTGAATTCGCCGTATTCCTCGTAGGAATCAGGATATACCCAAACGGTTACGGTGTAAATGTCCTGCCGGTAATTTTTCAACCGCCGAAGCAATTCCGATTGCGGATTCGCCAACGCTTGCCGCAGCGGTTCACCGGCATTTTCACTTACCGGCATCAATTCGGCATACTCCAATTCAATGTACTTGCCGACACCGACTCCGTAAGAATCCCGCATCGGCGCGTCATAACAGACGATAAGAAAATCGAGATAAAAATTATCGACCGGTCCGGCGCGTCCTTCCGTTGACTTTTCCTTCTTGTATTTGTTTTGATTCAAAACGACATCGTTCTTCATCTTTTCCATCAATTCGGGAAACGGCACATACACAATTTTGCCGTTAAGCAGTCGAAAATGTACCTCTTTGTCTTTTTCGCCGACGGTTTTGCTAATCGGGGTCGGAATGTTTTCAATCACCGTTGCCTTCGGTCGATTCATTGTCAGCCATTCTTTCGTCTTACTGATTTGCGCCAACTTCACATCGATCTCTTGCAGTTGCCGTTGAAACTCGATTTGCTCTTTGATCCCTTTGTCTTTGTTTTCGGCTTGCAATTCGATTTCAGCGCGGAGTGTTGTCATTAAGCCGAACAACTCGGCGTGGTGTGCCGATTGCATCTGCGTTTGCTCTTCGAGTTGTTCCGTTTCATTTTGCAGCATCAGCGCATCAAACTGAACGTTCAACGCTTCATTCTGCGCCGCTTGAAACTCTTGCTGTTTCGCTTCAATTTCTGTCAGTGCTTGCCCCTCGGCAACTTGCGGTTCGGTGTTTTCCGCAATGACCGAACCGGACTGCTGCGCCCGGACACCGGCAATCATCACGAGGATAATCAGAATCCCGACCATATTAGAAATAACGTCGAGGAACGAATCCGTTCCGACCATTTCGTTGGCATCGGCTTTGTGTTTTTTGCGGTAATACATAATTTTATATTATGGTCTTGCGAACCTGTTAGCACTTTACACTGCCGTACAACAGAATAAGAAGATAATCAGAATTTTTCATATTCATTGTACATATTCGACAACCAGTCCGCTGTTGCGTAATATCTGCCGCAATTCATCGTACCGCTGTTCGCCGCCGGGCAAAACCCTGATTTGCAAAATCGGTCGCCAATACATTTTTTCGCCGGCAATGCCCCACGAGTCCATATAGTCCCAAACGGCATACACAAGTTTATCCGCCGCCTCAACGGTTTGACCCGTAATCGGAATGACACGGACTCCCTGCAAACCGGGCTGCGGCAAAAGCATAAACTTATCCGCTTCGCATTGAATCTTCACCGTTCGGGACACCGCTGCAGAAAACGGTTTGACATCTTTCAACGCCCAGTTATTAGCGTTTTTATTCAAACCGAACGTTGCCGCAACGGCAGGCATCCCGTTTGCCGTCATTGCCGGCGCAACGGAAACATTCGGTACCGGTACAACAGACGGCGAAGCCGTCCGGCGAAATGATTGTTCGTCTTTCGGCTGTGTTGATGCAAAACCGGGTTGATTCGGGTCGGTCGGCGGAGCAGACACCGGCGGCGGAGT
>JAISJZ010000181.1 GCA_031261125.1 Planctomycetaceae bacterium
GCGCAGAAAGACGGCACAAATTCTGCTGAACGAAACCGCACCGCCGGGCGATATTCTCGATGTCTGCTGCGGTACCGGCGATTTAACATTTGCCTTTCAACGCAGGGCGGTTAACCGTCAATTTTACGGTATCGACTTCTCCGAAAAGATGATTGACATTGCCCGGCGGAAACTCGCACGAACGCCGCTGAATCGGCGGTTGAACTTTGCAACTTGCGATGCGTTGGAACTGCCGTTTGAAGACGAGCGGTTCGCCGTCGTTGCCGTTGCGTTCGGGCTTCGCAACGTAGGCGACACTCAACGGGGATTATCCGAAATGGTACGGGTCTGCAAACCCGGCGGAACCGTCGGCGTTCTGGAATTTTCAATGCCGGTACTGCCGGTTGTTTCGCAACTGTACCGTTTCTACTTTCGCCGGATTTTACCGCTCGTCGGCAAATTCTTTTCCCGCAGTAAAGACGACGCGTACCGGTACTTACCGGAAAGCGTATTGGAGTTTGACGAACCGGCGGCGTTACGGCAACGGTTGGAACAACTTGGTTTGACCAGTATTCAAAGCGTGCCGTTCACGTTCGGCATCGCAACGCTGACGTTCGGCTATCTGTCATCGACGACAACGAACAGATTTACACCGCGGACGGAAGAGGCGATAGATTCAATGCGGACAACTTCGCCGTGAAACAGTTTTCTGTCCGCACGGATAACGACATCGGATTTTCCGTCTTTAATACCTTGTTCGACTGCCTGAATAATTTCGGTGCGCTGCACCTCTTTATCTTGGGACAACGGTGTACCGGCAGTACCATCGCCGAGATAAACGGTCGAGTCCTGCTCCATACCGGCAACAGTCAGTACAGTTGCTGTTTTCGGATTGATACCGACTCCGTACTGTGCTTTCGGCAGTTGAACGATGGTGTTTCGTCCCATTGTCGAACAAACGAGAAAGAAAATCAGCAGTAAAAAAACACAGTCAATCATCGGCGTAATATCCATTTCGACATCGGACTGCTGCCGCCGCCGAAGAAAAATCAAACCGCTGCTGTTGAGATTATTAAAATTATCGGACATTAAGGTAGGAAAACAATATCACTTCGTTTTTTCAGCAAGGACGAACAGCAAATCGCTTAACCGGTTCAAGTAGGAGAGCGGGAAACCGTGTTTCCCGCTCTCTGTGAGGAACAGTTGCACCGAGTACCGCTCTGCCCTGCGGCAAACGGTTCTCGCTAAATGCAGATATGCCGACGGTCTGCTATCGCCCAGAACGGAGAACTGTTTCAGCGGCGGCAGATTTACCGACAGCGTGTCGATGTCCACTTCCAACGCTTTGACTGTTTCATCGGTGATGAACGTCTTTTCCGAACCGGCAATTTCGGCGCACAAGCCGGACAATTCTTTCTGAATCCGTAAAACAATTTCGGCGTATTGCCGATGAAGTCCTTCGGAGCGGACAATGCCGAGAACGGCGGACAATTCATCGAGTTGTCCGTTGACTTCGATACGTAAATCGGTCTTGGAAACCCGAAGTCCGCCGGCAAGTGCTGTTGAACCGTTATCGCCGCCGCGTGTGTAAATCATTGGTTATGCCGTGATACCCTTGGTGAGAGTCATAAATGCTGTTTCGAGGTTGATTTCTTCTTCCTTGAACGACCGGATTTTGAAACCGTGTTCAATGAGCAGATTCGGCAAATCGCAGTAATCGTCCAGTCCTTTATCTTTATCCATCGCAACTTTCAGCAGCGTTCGGGCAACGGTATCCGTGCCGACGGTCTTGATAATTTCGACGCTCTTGACGGACGAATGTTGTTCGACGATTTTAGCGGCATCTTCCAAGTTGCCGACAACTTCAATATTGATAATGATATGGTCACGGACTTTCCGCATTACTTCGGACACATCGGCGTTGACCAGCAGTTCGCCGCGTTCGATAATACCGACTTTGTTACATATATCCGCCAACTCCGGCAAGATATGCGAGGATACCATAATTGTTTTGCCGCGGGTGCCGAGGACCTTGAGCAGGTTCCGCATTTCGATTCTTGCTCTTGGGTCGAGACCGCTGGCGGGCTCGTCGAGCAGCAACACTTGCGGGTCGTGCAGTAAAACGCGGGCTAATCCTAGCCGCTGCGTCATACCGCGGGACAGCGAGTTCGCCATTGCATCCCGTTTGTAGGACAAGTCAACGAGTTCGAGATTCTCTTCGCAGACCTTCCGGCGGGCTTCGCCTTTGATACGGTAGGCGGCAGCAAAAAATTCGAGATATTCCAGTACGGTCATATCATCATACACGCCGAAGAAATCCGGCATATAGCCGATGAGCATACGGATTTCCTTCGGCTGTGTATAGATGGAATGTCCGCAGATATACGCTTCGCCGTAAGTCGGCTGCAACAGCGTCGCCAGAATCTTCATCGTTGTTGTTTTGCCGGAGCCGTTCGGACCGATGAAGCCGAACAAGTCGCCTGCCGTCAAATTGAGTTTCAGATTCTTTAATGCTGTAAATTGACCGTATTGTTTCGTGAGGTCTTCTGTCTGTATCATAGCGGTATTATAACCGTTTTCCGCTGCGGTTGTAAATCCCCCTGTCATCTCCGTTTCATTGCAGGGGAGTTTTGAACGTACAAACAAGAATTGATAAGCATCGCGGACATTTATCCGAATACCTTCGTCAGGCGGTCAAGATTCCACTGTATTTTTTCGGCGGCAGACATTTTCGCAAAATCCGGTTTGTTGTCAAAATGCGGCGGATTCACAACGCTGTGTTTTTTCGTTTGCCCCGATTGTCCGCTGTACGAATCCGCCATCTCCATCCGTTCTAAATCCTTGTCCGGCGAACGCCGCGGCTTGATATTCAACTTCTGCAAATCGCCGTGATACGCTTTCGTTGCCTCAATCGGCAAAATCTGTCCGTCGGCAATTAACCGCAGATATTTCACGAATGACAACTGATGTTCCGCGTTGTTAATCTTCCGTCCGTACAGTGCGACCCGTGCGCCGTACTTTTTTGCATCGTACAGCATTTGAAACGCATCAAGCGTCGTGCCTGCTGAACCGCCGAGAATTCCGACAATCATTTCGCTGTCATATCTTGCCAACGCTTCCATCGCTGCCGGTCCGTAGTACGGAATCTTCAGAAACACCGGTCGCCCCTTGCTCGTTACACCGGCAAGCGTGCGGACAATGTGGTTGTTGACGAACGCCGGAATGTCCTTCGGGGTATTTGTGCCGGAAATGTTCGGACTGAACACTTCAAGAAAGTGCCGGAATCCTTTGTGTTCCGCTTCGATACGAAATTCCTTGTAGGCAAACAACGCTTCTCTGTCAAGTTCCAGGTCGTTGTTGTAAGTAATGGAGTACAAACCGAGGTCGGCACCGATTTTCCGTTCTTCCGGTTTGCAGTATTCTTTACCGCACATTGCGTGGTCAAGCGTTGCCGTTCGGAACCAGCGGCTCGGTTCGCGCCCATATACGCCCTCGGCACCGGCAAGCCATATATCGGTCGTGTCGTTTGCCCGAATCGCCGGAGTAATCGCCGAATTTTCAAACCGTTTTTCTCTAATGGTGAGAATTTCGTTGGTACTCGCACTCATCAGGACAATATCCACAAGTCCCTGCGTGATGATTGCCCTGATTTGGTCGCGGTACTCGTCCAGCGTTCGGAACACCCCTTCGTGTCCATACTGTTCGGGACTCTGACCGGGAGCGGACAAACCATACGCCATATCAGCATCTTTGGCATCTGCCAAGATGAAATCACTGCAACTGCGGTCGGAAAGAATTCTCGCTAATTTGACATCAAGTGACTTTCGCATATCTCCCGTTATCGGCATTTACCGGCGGGAAAATAACTTGTTTTACCATCCACGCAATAATGCCCAGTCCCAGCACGAAGGCAACGAGGAACGCAATGAGCGGCGACCACTGAACGTCCGTCGGCAGTTTCGCTACGTCAACAAACGCCGCAACGCCGCGGTTCTGTCCGATTTGCCGGATAATGCCGAAATTTGCCAACGTTAAAACGTGCGAAACAACTCCGGCGTAAAACCACACCGGCTTCCAATTCGCGGCAATCAAAAAAATTGCTGTACCATAGACGAAGAGCAATACAACGCCGAAATACGGATACATTATTTTGATATGTTCCGCGGCAAACGGGGTTTTGATAATACTTTCAACGCCGGTTAACAATACCGCAGAAAGAATTGCCAACACTGCCGCCAGTTTTCCTGTCCAAAAACAGTAATCCTTCTTTGAGTTCCCGCTTAATCCGCTGCCGGTGAACGGGACCGACAGAACTGCCCATACTGCCGTTGTCATTAAACCGAGCGAAAACATCGTTGTCAGACGAATCCAAACGGCAGGGTCTTTCATATTATTTCCCAAGCCGAGCGTTGCTCCGTGAACATTATACTTTTCCATTAGTCCCGTCCAAAGGTCGGAACGCACCATCAACGTTAAACCGTTGGTCATTAAAATACCAATCGAGACAAAACATATTGCGGCAAGTACCGCGAAAAATATCTGTCCTCCCGCCCTCCTGCTCTCCTGCCGCCCAACTCCTTGGGCAATGTACAGCGCATAATATCCGACGAGCAGAATCGGAATGACGGCAATCCAGTGCCAGCCCATTAAAATCGTTGCGGTGTAAAACGATTTGTAATACGTTGTTTGCAGGAACAGCAGCGGTACGATACCGAAGTTGATACCCAGTGCCATCAGAATCGGCAGTTGCCCGAACATTTGCCCGGCGAACCGGCGGGAATTCACCGTATTTGCCGATGCGCACAAAATAGCGGCAGGCAGACCGGCGAACCACAGTCCCATTGGAATAAGATGCAGAACGAATCCTACGACCTTGAAGAATTCGACAAACCAAAATGGAGCAGGCGGCATAGTAATTGATGATGGGGGGAATTCCAAAAACTATCTTTTACCATAAAAAAAGAAGAAAATAAAGAGGTTTTTAGAACTCTCAATGGATAATTCGCGAACGTCGGTCAAACCGAAACGGTCAAAACACCATCCGTAATTTTCCCTTATCCATTATCCCTTATCAATTACCCCCGCCAAAGGGACGGATTAAGTATTGTTGTATCGTCAACCCGAAATGACAAAAAGTTAACGTTGAGCGGTTCCGTCTGCGCCCGCTGCGCCGCATCAGTAATTTCCAAAAACTCTTTCTGTGATGTTACACCGGCAATCACCGCCGATATGCTGTTAATGTTCAAAACAAACGACAATGCCAATGCCAGCGGCGTAATACGGTGTTCTTTCGCCGTTTGAACAAAGTGCCGCAAAACAGGTTTCACGCTTTCAAAATGCGGTCGGACTTCGCCGGGATTAAGCAGCAGCAATCCTTGCAAAAAAGCCGAACGGGAATGAACTTCAATGCCGTTATTGTGCAGGTCTTGCAGATAACCGCTTTGAATCAACCGCTGGTCAAAAACATTCACCGGAACCTGCACAAGGTCAATGTCAAACCGCTTCCGCACCGCTTCGAGTTGCTCTTGCGTGTATGCAGAAACGCCGATTTTCCGAATCTGTCCTTCCGCTTTCAAATCGGCAACCGCTTGATAAGCGTCATCAGCACTGTCCGAATTCAAATCATCGGCATCGTGAAACATCAGCGAGTAAAGCGAACTCTTACGGCGGAGACGCTGCAATGAACGTTCAAACGTACTGCGGATGAAACCTCGGACATCATTCGTTTCCGTACCGATTTTCGGGACTTTTGTAACAATGTTGAACCGGCTGTCTTCCGGCAGCGTTCGTCCCAGGACTTCTTCACTGTTACCGTAAGCGGCGGCAGTATCCAGAACGGAAACGCCGCTGTCCGCCGCCGAGCGAAGAATTCGGGCAACTTCATCAACGGCAACTTGTCCGTTCGCATTGGAAATACCGTAATTCAAGCCGAATTGTACGGTGCCGATACCAAGTTTTTGAACACAGTTAAAAGAGGACATCGTTTATATTATACTGCCGTCAAACCGGACATACCCCGGCAAGGTGCCGATTAGCGGTCGCAAATAATCCAAGCATTGTTCCGTAACATAAAGTTTATCCTTGCAAATAAACTCGTCCGGCATCGGTTTCTCTCCGTTGGCAACCTGCGATAACGGAGCGGTACCCAATTCAATTTTGTACGGCGAATTCGACAGCCGGTTAATGGTTACCATTACTCCGCTTTGCCCTGCCGCCGCCAACTGTACCGCCCGCTGTCCGCAACGGTACGCCTCTTCAATATCCAAGGCAACGGCTCTGTCTGCCGCACTCATCTGCAAGGACTCCACAATTTGAAACTCGCCCCGCCAGCCGAACTCCTGCGATAAAATCCGGTGCAGCACCATTGCTGCCGATGTTCCGCCCATCGCCCCGAATTCGACATTGGAAAATTTATCAGCAGTTTGCGACGCACTAATCGGCTTGCCGTCGGCATAACACACGCCTTCGCCGCAAACGACACTTACCCAGCCGAACTTATTATATACCGCTTTTGCCTCTTTCAGGAATTGCTCCAGAACAAACGGACGCTCCGGCAAGAGAATGATATGCGGTGCATCGTCTTCATTGAGTTTCGCAGCGGCAGCGGCAGCAGGCAGCCAGCCGGCGGAACGTCCGACGGTTTGAAAGACAACGAATTGGTCAACCCGTTTCATATCGCGGGCTAACATTCCTGCTTGCTTTACCGATAACGCAACGTATCTTGCCGCCGACGGAAAGCCGGGCGTATGGTCAGTCGCAAACAAATCATTGTCAACGGTCTTCGGTACGCCGACACCGCACAAATCGTAGCCCTGCTCTTTGCAGTATTTTTCGACACGGTGAATCGTGTCCATCGTATCGTTTCCGCCGATGAGAAAATAATAGCGGACGTTGTATTTTTTCAACTGTTCGAGAACCTTCGGAAAATCCTTGTCTTGCAGTTTATACCGGCACGAACCGAGAGCGGACGACGGTGTGGTTTTCAGCCCTTCGATAATCTCCGGCTGCTGTTTGCCGAGGTTAATGACTTCATCGTTCATAAATCCTTCGATACCGAACCGCATACCGAGGACATCAGTAATGATACCGCCGGCTTTGGAATGTTTCAGGGCTTCCTGAATGATTCCGCACAGAGACGAATTGATGACAGCGGTGGGACCGCCGCTTTGACCGAGGATAGCGTTGCCTTGCATTAGGTTAAATGGGGTAGCAGGTAGGAGCCGGTCATTATAAATTAACGGCGGCAGATTGCAACCCGCCCGGCTAAACGCTGTTCTCCGTTCTCATTTCAACCGTCAAGCCGTTTTCTTCGGAAATATCGGCAACGAAAAATTCCAGCGTTCCAACCCGGCACCGGTCGTCCTTCCGCGGCAGCCGCTCCAAAATCTCCCGAATCAAACCGCCGACCGTTACACTGGAATACTCGTCAAACGAAATGCCGAACTGCCGATGCAAACGGCGCAAACTCGTCAAATCGTTCAGCAGCCAAGCATCTTTTCCCAGACGCTTAATTTCGACCTGATTCAAGAGCCGCCGGCTTCGCCCCCGTTCGCGGGTAAAAACCGTTTCGATAATATCGTCAAACGTTAATACCCCGATGGTCTCGCCGTACTCATTCACTACCGCTGCAACATCGCCGTGCTGCTGATGCAGTTTGTCAAAACAATCCGCAACCGATGCCGACCACGGAACGTAAATAAGCGGTTTGAACTGCTGTTCCCAATCGGTTTCCAAGGTATGAGCGGACAAACGGGTCAAACACAACCCCGAAACAATTTCGTCAGAGTCGGGTTCCGTCAGCAAACAGTATCCGCTGTGCGGCAATTTGCCTTGTCCGGCTTCAAGCATTTCGTTGAACGACAACGGCGGACGAAATGTCCGTATCATTGTCCGCGGACGCATCAGTTCTTCGGCGCGGATGTCCGACAGCGAAACGATGTTTTGCAGAACCCGCTGTTCCCGTTTCAGGAGAGCGGCATCTTCACCGGACATTCCTACGGCACGTTCCAAATCGCTGACCCGCAGATACGGTTCCGGCGTAAAGTGCGGACACAGCACCCTGCGGGACAATATGTTTGCCAGTTGCAAGACCGGCAAAAGCGGTTGCAGTAGCATAACAAACAACGACAGCGGATATGCCGCAATTACCGAAAAAGCACGGGGAAAAAGAACGCCGAAATTTTTCGGCAGCACTTCGCAGAACAATATCACGCCGAACAGCGACCCCAGCGCGAACGTACCGGCAAGTTCGGGATGTCCCTGCCGCTGCAACTGAAACGCCGTAATGGACGACAGGGTGAACGTCAGCAGATTGACAATCAGATTGCCGAAGAGAACCGTATTAAGAATCTTATCGGAATTTTGCGAAAGGCGGAGAACGATTTGAGCGAAATGTCCGCCGTGCTGTAATACTTTCCGGTCATCTTGAGACAGCGAAAAATATGCCGCTTCGCTGCACGAGAAAAAAGCGGACAATGTCATTAAGACGGACATCGCTGCCAAAACCGGAATGTACGCTGCAAATCCGTCCAACGCCGTTGAGGTAAAAGTGAAAACATCGCAAAGGGGGACAAACGTGTCCCCTATTGTAAAGATTTTTTTTCGGCGGGAAAGACGGGACAAATGTTTTTTGGGGTTTCTAAAATTATGTTCTGCCGGCGGACTTTGACCACATTGCCCGCGTATTTTCTTCAATGCGGAATAAGACAATAGTAACCTCTAAAAAAATACGGTCGAGCAGCAGCGACAATAGGTGCAATATGATAGAAACAACGATACCCAATAGAAAAACAAATACGCCGACAGCAGGGTTGCCTCCAGACATCTCTCCTGTCCACGCATTGCGGCTGCCTTGCGACATTCCATACGCTATTATGCCAATCCAACCCAGAGATGCCAGGAATGAAATGACATTGGAAACGATGCAGATAATCCAAATGACGCTTATCCAAACCGGCGTAATGAACCGGGTAAATCCGATGTCTAACAGCCCTGTTTCGGAAGTTAGCGGCGGCGGGGTAACAAATGAATTATCTGCCCGAACGAAGGAACTATTGGTGCTTCCGGCAGGCGGCACCGCAACCGGAGGCGGAACCATAATGGAAGTTCGACATTGAGGGCAACTCGTTTTTTGCCCTGCTTTTACTGTCAGCGACAGTGTATTCATTGCCGCACTGTGGACACGAAAAAGTGATAGCCATTGGTTTATCGCCGGGGAGTGTTGACACAAAGATAGCAAATGTTATACTACCATTTTTAGGATAATTCTAACCCATTCATGGAGTTAGTCAATGTATTGCAAGCACTGTCATTCGGTCAATTTTCACAAGAGCGGTTTTACCCGCGGCAAACAACGCCACAAATGTAAGGACTGCGGACGATATTTCGTTGTCGGCGATGACCGCACCAACGACAAAATCATCGGCACCAAAGCCCTGTGTGTTGTCCTTTATTCCCTTGCCAAAGCATCTTACGGTATGCTCGG
>JAISJZ010000029.1 GCA_031261125.1 Planctomycetaceae bacterium
GCACCGACATCTTCGGTAATCACTTCGTCCTGGTCGTCATACTTCACCGCACCGGCAACACATATCTTCGAGCAGATACCGCATTTGCCCGTCTTCAAGTAAGTACAATGTTCCGCATCAATGACCGGCTTGGACGGAACGGCTTGCGGAAACGGAATGTAAATCGCCGTCCGGTTTCCCAGACCGTAGTCAAAATAATTCGGAATCTTCTTTTGCGGACATTTTTGCCAACACGCACCGCAGCCGGTACATTTTTTGTGGTCAACGTACTTCGCTTTTTTACGAATCGTTACCTTGAAGTTGCCGACATAACCGTCAACCGCTTCGATTTCGGAATAGGTCATTAACTTTATATTCGGATGCTGACCGGCTTCGACCATCCGCGGCGTTAGGATACATTGCGAACAATCAAGCGTCGGAAACGTTTCGGACAGCCCCGCCATTTTCCCGCCGACGGAAGACGTTCGTTCCACGAGAATTGTTTCGATTCCGGCGGATGCAATGTCGAGAGCGGCTTGAATACCGGCAACGCCCGCGCCGATAACCATAGCCCGTTTCGTAACGGGGACTTCAATCAGTTTGAGAGCGTGATTGTGTTTGACTTTTTCGACGGACATACGGATAATGTCAATCGCTTTGGCAGTCGCTTCGTCTTTGTTCGGATGTACCCACGAGCAGTGTTCGCGGATGTTTGCCATTTCAACGAGAAACGGATTGACCCCTGCAAGTTCGGCGGCTTTGCGGAAGGTCTTCAAGTGCATATGAGGCGAGCAGGACGCAACGACAACAGCGGTCAGACCGAGGTCTTTGATTTTCTGCTGGATGAGCAGTTGTCCGGGTTCACTGCACATATATTTATAGTTTTCGGAGACGTAAACGCCGGGGAGTTTTCCGATTTCGTCCGCGACTTTTTGACAGTCAACGGTTCGTGCGATATTTTCTCCGCACCAGCAGGTAAAAACACCGATTTTCATTAGCAGTTTTAATCCCGCTGCTCGCAACGGGTCGAAGTGGATGTAACTTGTCCCGTCATTATACCTTATAACGGCGGAGAACGTCAAGAGCGGGCAAAAACGGGGACATTCGTCAAAACCGATATAGTCCGTATCATCATCAGTACCGAACGTTCAAGCGGATGTTTTTACCCCAAAAATCGCCGTTTTTTTCCGCAACGGCAAACAAATTGATTGTAAATTCATACAGCATTTTGTTCCCCATTAAATATAACAGCATCAACTGCAATGAATCGTTTGCTCGTCTTTTTTATAGTTCTCTCCGCAACATTCATAACGGATTTAACGTCAGTACAAGGTGCCGAACGCTTCGCCGTCCGCAGTATGTCCTTTTACTGGCGTGATATTTCACGGAACCGGACGCTGCCCGTGAAAATTGTTTATCCTGCGGCAAATACGGAACAAGTTCCGCCGCTAACATCGGACAAGTTGCCAGTCGTTGTATTTTCGCACGGCATCGGCGGGTCAAATCAGTGCTGCTCCTACCTTGGTACGGCGTGGGCTGCCCGCGGTATCATCACTGTCCACATCCAGCACCCCGGCAGCGATGAAAATATCTGGAAAGGAAAAGTCCGTATTCTGAACGAATTCAAAAAGTCCTTTGCCCGAAACGGCAGCGGAAGAACACGGGCAGAAGACATCCGGTTCGTGTTAGACCGCTTAAAACAGTTTTCCGAAGAAGACGAAACGCTTGGTGCAAGAATGGACTTGAACCGCATCGGTGCCGGCGGCATCGACCTCGGCGCACTTGCCGCAATGCTCGTTGCCGGTCAAGTTCCGCCGGACAGCGGCAAATCCCTATACGATGAACGCGTCAAAGCCGTTGTTGTAATGAGTCCGCCGGTACGGCACACCGGTCAAACGTTTCAGGACGCTTTTGCGAAAGTGAAAGTCCCGGCGTTGTTCATCACGGGAACGGAAGACGACGGTATTGTCGGACCGACAACGGCAGCCGAACGCCGGATTCCGTTTGACGCAATGAGGGGTAATGACCGGTATCTGGTAACATTTCAAGGGGCAGGACACCGGATTTATGGAGGACGCATTTTTTCCCTGCAAGCGAGAAACGATGAAAAGTTTCAAATGTTAATCATTCGGGCTTCAAGTACCTTTTTGGAAGCAGAGTTGAAGAACAACGCTGAAGCGGAACAAGTGCTGAACGGTTTCGGTTTGCGATCCGTTCTCGGCGGAACGGCGTTGGTGGAACAACATACCGACCGGTATGCGGCGCAAAATATACCGCACTTGCCGTTTTTGCCGATTGACCGAAAAGAATAAACTCATCGGCAGTGCCTTGCCGATAAGGGTGAGAGGAACACTTGTTTCGGAACAATGCCGGTCTTTCTCTCATCGAGGAGCAGTATAATGAAATTGGTTAAATTGCCGTTGGCAGTTGTTTTTGCCGTATTGACGGTTTCCGTTGCCGGTTGGTGCGCCGAAGAGGCACCGCAGCATATTTCCTGCAACACGCCGAATTGTAATAATGACTGTAACGGAACACACGCAAATCACAATGGGGTTCACGGAGGTGTTCATTCCGGCACGCACGCTGCGGTTTGTCCGGCTCACGGTGCAAATTGTCTGGCGAACTGTCCGCACCGTTATTTGAAAAATGAATACTCTTACGGTCGGCAGGAAGTTTGTCCGGGCAAGACCAGCGGCGTTTGTCCCGTTCACGGATACGCACCGTGTCCGCATCCGAATCAGGCGGTTGGTCCGTTTTTGCGGCAGGCGTTTGCACCGGCAGACCGTCCGTATTTCGGGGCGCAGCCGTTGTATGTTTCCCGCGAACAGTATGACCCCGGTTTTCAGCCGCGGTTTCCTCGGTTCCGGGCATTGTTCGTAATGCCGGTTGGTGCTGATGCCCGGTATATGACAACGAGTCCCCCGGCACAGATGGACACTTACACAACCCGCGCTCCGCGGGACTTCCTGATGCCGAATCCGCCGAGTATCGGATATTAAGTGGGGGTGCCGTAAAACAGGCAAGATGGGGAGTTATTCCTGTTATTTTTTGGTGGTTTTGCCATAATAAATCCGATCCAATGGTAGGTATCGCAGATTAAGTAAATTAGAAAAGTATTGGTGTATGATGTAGGAATAAAATTTGTTTCATTCAAGGTAAATTTACCAAAGTTTATTTATCTAATTTACTTAAATTACGGCATCCCCTCTAAG
>JAISJZ010000241.1 GCA_031261125.1 Planctomycetaceae bacterium
ATGTTCGAGTTTCTCCTTCTTGAAAACGCCCAAGCGGGGTTGAGTTGGATTACAATACTGCGCAAACGGGAAAATTACCGGAAAGCGTTTGCAGGATTTGACTCCCAAAAAGTGGCAAAGTTCACTGACGGCGATGTCGAACGGTTAATGAACGACTCCGGTATTGTCCGCAATCGGCTGAAAATCAAAGCGGCAATTCACAATGCAAAACTGTTCCTTGAAGTGCAAAAAGAATTCGGTTCGTTCTGCAATTACCTCTGGGGATTTTTGCCTGACAGCAAACCGGTACTGAACCATTATGATTCGTGGAGCAGTATTCCGCCGACATCAGAATTGTCCGACCTGATTTCGGCGGATATGAAAAAACGAGGTTTCAAATTCTTTGGTTCAACGATATGCTATGCTCATTTGCAGGCGACCGGCTTGGTGAACGACCATATCGACACTTGTCCGTGCAAAATAAGAGTTGCTCAATGATTATCCTTTATCCCGCATACAGTTTTGAAACGCTGTCAACCGACCGGACAGAAACCGAGGCGGCACAGTTGCTTGCGTCTTGGGCGGCTGCGTTTCATCCGGCACTGTTAGAAAAGTACAATGAACTGCCCCGATGGGAAAGTGCATCGGTACCGCCGTATGAGGTTTCGCCGTTCCCTGTCATTATTCCGCCGTCCTGCGAATCGTATCTGGAACCGAATTGGTTTGACCATCAGCAAGCAGGCAACGCCGTCCATATCCGGCAACTGTCTGAACGGCACGCCGTCGCCGACGCTTTACTGGAACATCACGGTTTAACCGCGCACGGTTTTGATGACGAATTCGTTGCCGATTTTTACGCCCTCGGAACAACGTACTTTCTCGTTGATATTCTCGTTCGGAAACTGCATTATGCTTCGTTAATGGACGATGCGCAATTGTCATCGCAAATGTTCGACGCAATCAAATCATACCGGCAAAATAACAGGGACGATGCGGTTGACCACCTGCGGCAGGCGTTCGAGGCGGTTTGTACCTCGAAGGAATATTATTATCCGGCAACAACATATTTTCTCGACCTAACGCTTTTGACGGCAAAGACATCGGCGGAAACATTCCGGCAGTTATTAAAGGGACGTAAGTATGTCAATGTGTTTCTTTCGGCGGATTTATTACAGCACTTGCCGAACGAATCGCCGGAGTTGTTTGCGGTGTTGAAATCCGGCGTTGCCGACGGAAAAGTCCAAGTGATTGCGGATGCCCGGTTAGCCGCCGGTCGGAACATTTATCGGGAAAAACTCGGTATAGAGCCGACGGTGTTCGGTTCACAGACCGCAGCGTTGAATCCGTTCCTGCCGCAGTTGTTAAAGTTGACAGGATACAAAGGCGTGATTCATTTTGCCCCGCTGGACGGTTGGAAAATCAGCAGCAACGGACAAAGCAAGATGATTTGGCAGGGCGATGACGGAACAAAAATGGACGCTCTTGTCCGTTATCCGTTGGATTCGGCAACCGCAGTTGACTTTTTTACTTTGGCGGAACAACTCGGTGATTCGATTAACTCCGACCATTGTCCGACGGCGGTGTTCGCACAGTTTCCCGGCGCGAAAAGCGAGTGGCTGGACGATTTATACCGAATGAATTTATACGTCTCGGCATTGGGCGACTTTACGCCGATTGAAAAGTACATTGAAAACACGCCGCAGTGCGGCGGCGTGCGCAAAATCGGATTAGAAGAATATCCGTTTCCCGACCGCGGCATAACCGCCGGACTAAATGATGTTGATGACGTTCAACAAATGATTCAATCGGCAACGAACATCATTCATATATTCAGCCGCGGTACTATCCCGCCTTCCCCAACGACCGGCAGCCGGCAAACAACCCCCTGTTTGCTTATCAATCCATTCAGTTTTCCCCGCAAAATGTACGTTAACGTTTCACAATGGAAAACACTGCCGCCGGAATCGGACATTATTGAATTGACGAACGAAATAACCGTTGACGGTAAAACGGAAAAGGAAATCCTTGTGAACGTTCCGCCGGCAGGATACGCGGTCGTCGGAGTAGAAAACGGAGAACGGAAAGTAGAGAATGAGGAAAAAGCAAAGCCGACGTTCATATCACGGCTGCGCCATTTTCTTCCATACTCCTCTTCCCCCGCTCTGCCCCCTCCCCCCCTAATTTACAAGCAAGAGGACGACATCGGCAAGAATGTCAAACGAACGGTATATGTTTTAGCGAACGAATTCTTTGAGGCGAAAATTGATGCGGCAACGGGGATGTTGCGTTCGCTCTTCACGCCGGATTCACGTTTCAACCGGCTGTCGCAGCAAGTTGCGTTCCGGTTCCCGAAGGAAATCCGCAAAGAAGACAGCCGTAGCGAAACCGACCCGAACCGCGGCTACACCGTTTCGGCAGTCGATAAGATTGACATTGAACACGGAGCGTTGAGCAGCAAAGTGCATATCAACGCTCATTTAGTTGACACAAGCGGTCAAACGGTTGCAAACTTTACCGAAATAATTACGGTTCGCCGCCGAGGCAGAATTCTTGAATTTGAATTGACAGTTAACGAGCGGGAAACTGTGCCTCCCGCCTCTTCGCAGGACTCCGCTTTTTCGTGGGACTCTTATTTCGCTCTCCGTTATGCGTGGAACGATACAACGTTAAATATGCGCGGCGGTTTGATGAACGGCGTACACGGCGTTGACGGATACCATAACGCCGGCAGTAAAGTATATGCACCGAAATTCGTTGACTTGCGCAGCGAAACCGGCAAACGGGGATTAACGTTATTTGCCGGGGACTGTCCGTTTCACCGCAGGTTCGGCGACCGGCAACTCGACACGATTTTGAATATCAGCGGCAAAACAAGACGGAATTCCCGGTTCGGCATCGGCGTTGACATTCGTTATCCTGTACCGGCATCGTTGGAATTTTTAACGGCAGAAGAAACATTTGTGTTTCCCGTTGAGAAAATTCCGGCGAATCCGTCCGCGTGGTTCTTTCTGATTGAAGCAAAAAACGTCATTGCTCTGAAATGGGAAATCCTTAAAGAGACGCGAACTATGCCGGTAAGTCCCGCAGGTATCCGAGTATTCCTTCTAGAAACCGACGGCAAGCGGGCGCATTTTGCGTTTCACTCGTTCCGCGAACCGAAACGGGCAGCGGCAACGGATTTTTACGGCGAGGAATTGAAAGAGTTCAAAACCGGCGGCGATTGTGTGCTGCTCGATATGCACGGACACGAATTGCTGCCGCTGAATATCTGGTTTTGATACCGTCCGCATTTTGTATTTTTCTGCAAAGGAACGCACAAGATAACGGGGGGAATTTGTATCCCACCAAGGGGCGGTATAATGCGGATAGTTATTAATTTCGTTGTTCATAAAAAAATGTCCGAACATTCTCCCCGTAAATACCGCAGTAAAAAACAAACGCCGACCGTTGATATAACATCGCTGCAAAACGCACCGCCGCAAAACCTTGATGCCGAAAAAGGCGTTCTCGGTGCGCTGCTCCGCGACCCGCAGATTTGCGATGATGTCATCCCGCTCGTTTCCGCCGATGATTTTTATGCCGATGCTCATCAGCGCATTTACCGGCACATTATCGGAATGCGCAACGATAATTCGTCGATTGACCTCACGCTGCTCGTCAGCCGTTTGAAAAGTGCCGATGAACTCGAAGCCGTCGGCGGTTTTGAATATCTCGGCGCACTGCTCGGCGCAGCACCGATTACAACTCATACGGAACACTATGCAAAAATCGTCAAAGAAAAGTCCGTTCTCCGGCAGTTGATTCACACCGGCTCAACAATTGTCGGCAACGCCTACGCACCGGAAGCAACTGCCAAAGACCTGCTCGAAAAGTCGTCGCAGCAAATCTTTGAACTTGCCGCGGCGCAAACAACGAATCATATCACGCCTATCCGCGATGTAATGGGTGAGTGCGGCAGTTACCTCGATTTGCGGCTTCAGGGCGAATTCAAAGGCATCAAAACCGGCTTTACGGATTTGAACAAACTTCTCGACGGCTTTCATCCGAACGAATTGATTATCCTTGCGGCGCGACCGGGTAAAGGCAAAACAGCATTTGCTATGAATATCGTAGAAAACGTTGCGCTTGAACAGAAAAAAACCGTGCTGTTTGTTTCCCTTGAAATGTCTAAATTGGAACTCGGTATGCGTCTGATTTGTTCCCGCGGAAGGATTGACAACAATAAAATCAAGAATCAATATCTTTCCAAAGAAGAGCGGCACAAGTATTCGGATGTTACCAACGAATTTGCAACAGCCGGAACAATTTTTATTGATGATACGCCGAACCGGTCCGTGAACGAAATTGCCGCCGCTGCCCGGAAATTGAAACGCCAAAATGATTCAGATTCCGGGTTAGGATTGCTGGTTATTGACTACATCGGTTTAATTACGCCGGAGAACTCTGCTGACCCGCGGCAGGAACAGGTGGCAAAAATAGCCCGCCGTCTTAAAGGACTTGCCCGTGAAATCGAGATTCCGGTGCTGTGTCTTGCCCAGTTGAACCGGTCGGCAGAAGAAGGCGGACGCGGCGACCCGAAACCGAAATTGTCGCACCTTCGGGAGTCCGGTGCGATTGAACAGGATGCTGATGTCGTACTGTTCATTCACCGCCCCGACGAACGAAAATCAAAAGATGAAGAAGAGAACGGTGCGGAAGAACAAAACAAGGCGGAAATGATTGTGGCGAAACAGCGCAACGGAGCGACCGGTACCGTAAATCTGTTCTGGTATGGAGAATATACCCGGTTTGTATCGAAAGAGGACAACATTGATGAAGAATACAATGACCTTTCCCAATCCTCGCACAACGACTTTGCTCCGTTCGGACAAGAACCGGTACAGGAATACAGTACCGATGAATTCTAAATTCCGTGTTTCAACAGGTATTCGTTGGAAATTATTTTGAACGAGTATTTGCTTGGGTTTTCACCGGCGGCACGTTCCCGATACACGAGTCCTTCCCGTAACTGATGCATGCCCTTGCTGCCGGACAGCATACTTTTTCCGTCCGCCGTCTGAATCAGCGTTTCCGCCGGCGTTTGCGTTAAGTCCAACTTCTGCCGTTCGTTAATCACCGGCACCGTTTCCAGACCGAACACACCGGCAAGAACTTTCAC
>JAISJZ010000034.1 GCA_031261125.1 Planctomycetaceae bacterium
CAAGGCAGGTACGGGTACCGCCGGTGCTGTACAATTCGACACCGGCTTCGGACAATCCTTTGGCAAAAGCAGACAGTCCCATTTTATCGGAGACGCTAATCAGGGCGCGGGTAATTTTCGGTGAGTCCATTAGAGAAAAGGTAGTTGACACGAATAATCTGACCGCATTATACCCGATTATTTTTTTCTTTCAATGCTGAAACCGGCAGCACGGCGAAACGTTACTTCGACAACGCTTCGACTGCTTCCGCCACTTGACGGCGGACTTCGTACAGGCGGTTCGGATTCGGCAAAATTTTCGACGAATACCGACCAATCGGCGACGGGCAATCGACCATATTCTTTACCGCCGCCAACGCTTTTTCCGCCGGTTCTGTATTTTTACCGGCTTGTTTCGCTTTCACCATCAGTTGTTCCAGCAGATAAAAATACTCGAAGTCCTCAACGCCTTCACGGGCTTGGGCGAACCGGACGGACCCGATAATTTTTTGGGAATCAACCGGACCGCCGGGATAAATCAGGTAGCCGTCGCCGTTCGGATAGCGCACCCAGTAATACTCGCCGGGCGTAGAACTTTGCCAGATGTAAGCGTGCGAACCCCGTTCGTAAGGATTGTAAGTGAACCACGATACGCCCCAGAACTCATAGGCATCCGCTCCGTACTTGAAACAGTAATACGGCAGAAGCCGTTCTATGGCACTGTACGGCGTATCAAGGCACAGCATACCGTCGGTTGTGAACCAAATCCGCGAACCGCGATTTTTTATCTCTTTCATCGTTTCAACCGGCACGATGCCGTAATGTCCAATGCCCCAAACGTCTAACGCCTCTTTCCAATCCGGGACATAATGCCAAGTGCTGGAATATATCGGAATATCCGCGTCAACTTCGTGTATCATTGCGCAGACCGCATTCATCTGGTCGATGATGTGATGTCCCTGCCAATAATTCGGTTCATCAGAAACGTAGAGAACAAAACGCTTCTCCCAGCCCTTCTGCCTGATATGATTCCAGAATTCCCGCAGGCAGTCCTGATACCGCTTCTTGTATTCAGGACGCAGTTTTGTGAAATCCGCTCCTTTGAACGGCGGCGTACCCGGATACGGCTGCTCGCCGTAAAAATTATTCGGCGGATGCCCCCAACCGAAACTGTAAAACAGATGCGGTGTATAAACGCACCGGATTTTCTTTTCGTTAAATAACCATTGAGCCGTCTTGTCAAACTCCGTCCAATCGAAAATGAATTGGCCGTCTTTGAATTCAACCTTCACAGGCGGCTGCACCGCATCCGGCGATAAGCGGTTATCCGCCATAAAGTCAACCGCTTCGGAGTATAACTGGTTCATCGGTTTGTTCCAGAACGCTTCGCCGCTGCGTCCGAAACGGACATCGTAAATTGCCGAAACGTGATTTTCGTCCGGCAAGGTAAAATCACGGACAAGCAATTCGACCGGATAATCCGTTTTACCGTGAAGCGATGAAACGGTAATTTTACCCGTGTATTTACCGGCAGAGGTCCCTTTCGGAACGGAAACAGTGAACCAGACGGACTCCGTTTGCCCCGGTTTGACGTTCACGGTATCGACCGGCAGCAGCGGGTCTGCCCAAAGTCCGTTCCAGCCGTCGCAGCCCGGTGCCGCCGCCGGCGTTTTGCGGAACCATTTCGGTACCGTTGTGTTGTAATAATTCGACGGATAATCAATCGGAACATAACCGGCAACGTTCACTTCGGCGTTGGTGATTTCGGTGCCGTTGGAATGTTTCAACGGCGACAGGGCAAAGTGAAGTTTTTCAGTGCTATTACACCGTACCGCAATTTGCAGCGGTTCCTTTTCGTTCCGGGCTGCCTCGATTTTGAACGGCGTTTGTTCCGTTTCTTCGGCGGGAATGGTTTGCGGAAATACTTTAACGATTGCCGGTACCTGCCAAAGCGTTATTTTGTTCGGAGCGTTGTAAGCACTTTCTCTGTCAATTTGTTCGGCAAACAAACCGTCAAAGACGGACAAATTATCGTGCCAAAGCGTACCGGAAGAATTCATCGTTAAGTGAACAGTCATAAAGGCGGCATCTTCGGGAGCGGTTATGACTTCGGCAAGCCGTGTCCAATCCGACGTGCCGCCGACATCCTGATTGATTGACCCCATTCCGCCGTTTGCACAATGCTTACCGCCGTTCTGATGAAAATGGATGTGAATTCGGACCGTTTCAGCATTTTCCGTGCGCAAATATCCCTGAACCAAATAAGATTTGTTTGCCTTCACGGGAATCTGCTGCGTCCATCCCCGCCAGGAAACCGGTACGTCTTTACCGACATCAAGCCGGGCGCAGCGTTTGCCGAAACGGACAATTTTCGGGTCGGTCTCCGCGGAATACTTTACGCCTTCCGGCGGCTTAACGTCGTTGCGCTGCCAAACGGCGGGGAAACCGCCGTCAACACTCTCGAAATCACCGTTTCGCAACTTGTTCGGCAAGTGAGCAAACGGGTCAATCATTTTCTGCTGTTCCGGGTGGGCGGTATCCGAAGAACCGCCGATGTCCTGCTTCTTAACGTAAAGTTCCGGCGATGCCTTGCTCCCGTCAAACTTATAATAGACATTGAAATACTTCACCGTTTTTGCCGGTATGTTGAGCGATGTTGCGATGCGCTGATTGTCCTCGTCGAGAACCTGCACCGGAAATTTCTGCCCGTCGTCTGAAAGATACAAATCCGTCAGCGTTCCTAAAAGTCCGTGCGACAAGGTTCCCCGCAGTGTCATCAACACCGGAACGTTTTGCATTGCCTTGTCCGAACTGTTCACGATACGGAATGTACTGCGGCACAGATAGCCGCCGGTTTTCACTTCGGGAAAATTCTTTTCCGGTTCAATCACTTGGTAGGGAATTGTCTGCGGCGTTCCGAATTCGATTTTCTCCTGTGGTGAAACCGCCGGGGCTAATTGTTCCAATTGAACATTGTCGAACCACGCCGTCCCGGAACCGTATAGTACCGTACCGACAGTTGCCCGGTCGGCATCCGCCGGAGCGGTGAACTCAATGACGATTTCTTTCCAATCGAATGTCCCTTCAAAATTGCCCTGCGTCCGGTTGACGGTTTGCGAATTTGTTTCGTTTCCGCAGTGCAGAAACCAGCCGGCGCGACCTTTGACATTTTCGCCCCGTACCCACGCCGAAACCCGATACTTGCCGTTCGGCACAACGGGTATGTTTGTTTGCCGGACGGCAAACCATTCCGGCGTTCTGCCTTCGGCAATGACGGTCTTGAAACATTTTTTGCCGTCCTTCGGCTTTTCCTCTATCCAGAAATTCTGATAGCCGGCGGTGTCTTCATCGGCAAACCATCCCGCGGGCGTGTTGCCGGTGCCGAATTCAAAACTGCCGTTTGTAAAACCGGGACGGACTTCCAGATAATCGGGAACCGCTTCGGCTTTTGCGTTGCCGTAATAAACGAAAAAGTGTGCCGTTTCGTTCGGCTCGGCATCAGCGGGAACGGTCAGCACCGCATCTTTCGGCAATGCCCCGTCAAGAATTTGTTCACCGTTCGGGGAGTGAACGGCAAAGAGCAGTTCCTGACCGTTCGGCAGCGCAGCACGAATGTCTTTGACATTTTGAACCGCCGCGGGCAGGGATACGGAAAAGGGTTTGCCCTCCCAAGCCGCTGCCGTTGCATTGGTAATACTCACCGGAATACGGTGTTCCCAAACACCGCCGCCGTCGAATACCAACGGAATTTTCCATTGAGCGTTTTGCCAATCCCCGCCAGCAAGGAATGGCTCCGAAAAACAAAATAATGCAAAAACAAGGAGGAAATGTTTCATCACACTCGGCAGGTAAAAGCGGGAAACACAGCGGAAAACACACTTTCCCGCTCGTCAGGAGATTAGATTTGCGAACCGGCAGT
>JAISJZ010000276.1 GCA_031261125.1 Planctomycetaceae bacterium
TTGGGGCTTGCTGCCGTATTTGCCGGATTAGCATTGGTCCACCGATAAAAATCATTTTCTACCGTCTTTTATAACGTTACATTGCCGACACAGGCAACTTGCGTGTCGTGTGTTATCTCACTATAACTCAACACCGCCAAGTTCGGTATCGCCGCACTCGTCATCTGCTTCAACGCTATGCGTATCTGCGGATTCACCAAAACCACCGGCGGCAAAGTCATCTGCGTCAACTTCTCCACTTCCGGCAAAATCTTCTTGCATAAATGGTCAGTCGCGTTCGGCGACATCCGAATATACAAACCCTGCTCCGTATGCTCAAAGCCCGCCCTTATCTGGTCTTCCAACGCCGGGTCGAGCATCACCGCGTTCAGCACCTTATTCTCATCGCAGTACATTGTACTCAACGTCCGCGCCAACTTCGTCCGGCAATACGTCGTCAAAAGATACGGGTCTTTCGTCTTTGTACCGTAATCACCGAGAATTTCCAATATCGTTCCTAATTGCCGAATCGGAACCTGTTCCCGAAGCAATAATTGCAAGACCTGCTGTACTTGCCCGACTTTCAACACATTCGGCACCACTTCATCGACCGCCGCCGGACTGCTCTTGTGCAACTCGTCTAACAGGTGCTGCGTTGCGTCCCGTGTGAGGATTTCGTCGGCGTGTTTGCGGACGGTCTCCAATAGATGCGTTGCTATTACCGCCCCCGGCTCAACCACCGTGTAGCCGAAGATGCCTGCCTCGTCCTTCGTTGCTTCGTCAATCCACAACGCCGGTGTGCCGAACGCGGGGTCGGTCGTTTCAATGCCCTGAACCTTGCCCGTTGTTTGAACACCAGAGTCCATTGCCAAGAACATATCGGGATACACCCTGCCCGCCGCAACCGGCTGACCGGCTATTTTGATTTGATACTGTGCTTCGTCGATGCGGAACGAATCCCGAATCCGAACCCGCGGCAGAATAATGCCGATGTCCGCCGCAATTTCCTTGCGCAAACGGTGAACACGGTCGAGTAAATCCCCGCCCCGCGCCGGGTCGGCAAGCGGTACCAAACCGATGCCGATTTCCAATTCCATCGGTTCAACTTTCAGATAGTCCTCGACTTGTTCTTCCGGCTGTTTCGCTTTTTCTGCTTCTTCCGCTTTTTTTTCTTCTTCGATTAACTGCGTCTTCTTTTCCTTTTTGGTGATGAGCAGTGCCAAGCCGAGCGAACTGGCGGCTATCGTGAACAACGGTATCCGCGGTAAATCGGTCAGTGCCAAAATACCGAGAAAGAGTGCGGTCAAAATCAACACCGTCGGACGGGACAGCATCTGCCCGATAAACTGTTGCGGAAGATTCGTACTATAACTGCTTCGGGTTACCAGTAAGCCCGTCCCGATGGAAATCAATAGTGCCGGAACTTGGCTCACAAGACCGTCGCCGATGGTCAACCGGGTGAACAGCCCCAGAGCGGTCATCAAGTCCATTCCTTGCTCTAACATTCCGATTGCCAAACCGCCGAAGATATTGACCATCGTAATGATGATACCGGCAATCGCATCGCCGCGCACGAACTTACCGGCACCGTCCATTGCCCCGAAAAAGTCCGCGGACTGCTGAATTTCTTCCCGCCGCCGTTTGGCTTCCTGTTCGTTGATAATTCCGGCGTTCAAGTCCGCGTCAATCGCCATCTGCCGACCCGGCATTGCATCGAGAGTGAACCGGGCGGCAACCTCACTGACACGCGTTGCACCTTTCGTAATCACCACGAATTGAATCACGATGATAATGACAAAGATAATGAAACCGACAATGATACTGTCGCCGGAAACAAATTCGCTGAAATTTTTGATAACCCCGCCGGCAGCGTTGATTCCGTAGTCGCCGGCACGCGTCAAAATGAGCCGGGTCGTCGCAATGTTCAACACGAGGCGGAACAGGGTCGTTGCAAGTAAAATCGTGGGAAAAATACTAAAATCGAGCGGCTTGGTAACAAAGAGTGAAGTCAGCAGAATAATAACGCCGGTCGCGATATTCAACGTGAGCAGCACGTCCATCAAGGCGGGCGGCAGCGGCACGAAAATAACGAGAATACTTGCGGAAATCAGAAGCGGCAGAATCAGGTCAACGACCCGTCCTTTTTTGAGCAGTCCTTGGATTTGCGCAACAATTCCGTTCATTTTACTCTAAAAACTATTTTTTACCTCTTGCGACTCTACCGATTCCGCCGGAAAAAGTCCAGATGAAAATTCCGGCAAAAATTTTTACGAAAATTTTGCAGCATCCATTTTCCTATGCTATAATCCACCAGGCAATCGTTTAGACCTTCCAATTTCCAATCCCCGACCGCGGGCGGTTCGGGCTGGTATTACCTTTAACCACCGTTAGACCAATGTTAAACAAATTCAAAATCGGTACGAAACTTCTTGTCGGATTTCTGCTGGTCATTCTCCTTCTCGTCGTTGTCGGCGGAGTCGGCTACTACGCATTGACGCAATGCCAAAGCGGGTTCAAAGACCTTACGGCGCAAATTGCCATCACGCAGGGCATCAGTGAAACGACTGACAATGTCTATCTCGCTCAAATCGCTTCGGCGAATTTTTCGGCAACAAGAGATACTTCCTTTTCCGCGCAAGTAACCGAGTATTCGCACAAAGCCGATACAGCGGCAACGAAGACCGGCGAACTGATGGCAAAGCCGGAAAATAAGGAGACGGCAAAAATGGTGGCGGACAATGCAAAGGCATTTGAGCAAGCCGACGAGAATTACAAACAACTGCAACTGCAACTCAACGACCTCGGTACAGTCCGCCTCAAGTTGGGAAACGATATTGATGTCCTCCTCAAAGAGTTGGCTGATGGAATTCTGGAAACTTATAAAAATCTTGAAAAAGAGCAAAAGCCGATTACTATAAAACACGTCCAAAATTATGGTACGGCGGTCGCTGCCTTGGAAACAACAGAAATTATACGGCGCGCCAACCGCGATTTGCTTCTCGCCGTTCAAGACCCCAAGAACACGGAACAACAAGAGAACGCCGTAAAGGAAGCAGGAGAAAATTATGTGAGATTCGACAGAGAATGCGCTGAACTCTTGGAAAATCTTGTTACGCAGGAAGCAAAAGACAAGGTTATTCAGGCACAAGGTATGATGAAACAGTGGAGGGAAAACAACGCCAAGTCGCGGGAACTGCTTCTCAAGCAGACGGAATTGCAAAAGTCGGAAGATGCGATTGCCGGTAAAATTGCAACGGAGGCCGCCTCTTTGGTGAAGGGTGTTGGAGAGAGAGTTGCGGAGGTTTCCGGCAATGTGGAGGCACTGGTCAATAATTCTATCACTATCATTATCGTTGCTGTTATTTTAGCGGCACTCGTCGGAGTGATTTGTGCGTTCGTTTTAACCTCGAATATCACGACGGGACTTCGTTATGCCGTCGGCTTGATGAGCAAGGTTGCCGGTGAAGGGGATTTGAGTTCCGAAGTCGAACCGGAATATCTCAGCCGCAGCGATGAAATCGGGGCTTTGGCTCACGGCTTAAAATCTGTTCTCGGCGATTATCACGCCGTTGACAATATGGCAACCACGCTTGCCGACGGCGATTGGCGGGTCAATATCAAATCCAAAGGCGACTTGGACACGATGAACCAAGGACTTGCCAAAATGGTCGAACAAGTCAATCAGACGCTCGCCCAAATCAGCGAGAGCGTAAAACAAGTGGCGACGGGTTCCGGCGAGGTTTCATCCGCAGCGGTTTCGTTATCAAGCGGGGCGCAGGAGAGTGCCGCGTCGTTGGAAGAAATCACCGCCTCGATGAGTGAAATTTCAAGTCAAACAAAGTCCAATGCCGAAAACGCCGGTAATGCCCGCGACCTTGCCCAGAAAGCAACGAAAGCCGCATCCGAAGGACAAACGGCAATGACGCAGATGACCGAAGCAATGGGACGTATCACAAAGAACTCCGAAGAAATTCAACGGGTTATTAAAGTGATTGATGATATTGCGTTCCAGACGAATCTTCTTGCTCTCAACGCGGCGGTAGAGGCAGCGAGAGCAGGACAGCACGGCAAGGGTTTTGCGGTCGTTGCCGAGGAAGTGCGGAACTTGGCAGCCCGCAGTGCGAAGGCAGCGAAGGAAACCGCCAATTTGATTGAAACGAGCGGCAGGGAAATTCAAAACGGCGGCGAAGTGGCAACGCATACCAGCGAAGTGTTGAATACGATTGTCGAGCAGATTAAGCAGACAACGGACTTGGTTGCCGGTATTGCGGTTGCCAGCAATGAGCAGGCGCAGGGGGTCAATCAAGTTACGGTCGGTTTGCAGCAGATTGACTCTGTAACGCAGCAGAACACGGCGGCAGCGGAGGAAAGTGCCAGTGCCGCTAACGAGATGAGCGGAATGGCAACAAACTTGCAGGAAATGGTCGCAAGATTCAAGTTGAGAGCGTAATTATTCTAACACCGGCATTTCAAAATACGCAATGCTGCTTTTGGATTGTCCGAAGACCTTTTCGTCGGCGGTGTCGTGAAACACCGCCGTCAGTTGCCAATAAATGTACCGGTGTCCGCGGATGTCCAACTTTTTTCCTTTTGCATCGGTTTGTTCTTGGAACAATTTCACGAAATCGGAGAACGGTATATCAATTCGGCACGTCGGCGGCGGCTGTATCCGGCACAACTCCGGCGGAACCGGAAAGAACGTCCGTTTATCAACGGAAAATTCCGCGGAATAGCGGATTGTTTTGCGGGACGAGTTCATTTTCCATTCGAGGGCAAACGTATGGGTACCGTCTTTCGTGAGTGAAAAACCAACTTCAAGGTTTTGCGGCGCAGGTATGTCGGACATAAAACTATCGCCGTTGAAACGGCGGCTAAACGGGAACAACTCAAAATACCGGCATTGGAATCGCCAACATTGCAGCAACAGCACGCAACAGTTCCGCTTCCTTCGGCGTTATTATACCGTCATATTGAACGCAAACAATGAACGCTTCGTAAATCTGTTTCTTCAACATCGGAGCGGTCTGTGCCAATTCCCGCAAACTTTTGTCAAACACAACAACGTTCACCTCGTTCGGCGGCAGCATCGCACCACCAGCACTTGTATCAAACGATTGGAATGCGGCGGCGAACGCTGCCTGTGCTTCTGCCGAATCATTGTGACCGGAATACGCCAAAAACGACAGTACCGCCGCAACTTCGTTCTGCACCTGCGGCAATGCCGTATAACGCACCGACAGTTGCTTTGCCAGACCGAAGTAAATATCCAAGTCCCGCAGCAGCACCGCCTTCAACGTGTATTCAAACAAGTCCATTTTATTGTCGGCAGCAATCAGCGCATCAACCGCCTTTGAAAATTGCTTATACTGCGGCACCGTCAATGTCCGCAGTGCCGAAGTAATCCGCATTACCAGCGGAATTTTTGCGGCATTGTCCAAATTTTGTATCTCGTCAAATACTTGCAGCGTTGTTTTTACAAGGTAGCCGGTTTCCATTGACGCAACGGCGGTGATTTGCTGTTGCCGTATTTCCGCTTTTCCGTCCAGCAGAACAGCGTAAAACGTTGCTTTGGCGGTCAGCGGTTCACTTGCCGTTGATAGAACGGACGGCAAGATTGCGGGGGAACCTGTCAGGGAGCAAGCCCCCTGACGGCTGACATTATTGCGGCTAACATTATTATTCTCATATCCAAGATTCACCGGCTGAATACTCTTCGGGAACTTGCCGTCAAACGACGGGTCAATCCGCTTAATCCGAATAGGCAGCGGCGGATGCGTTGCCAATAACTGTCCGAACGAAAACAGTCCGCACGCGTTGCCGAAGAACAAGTGCGACGCTTCCGCTGCTGCCGGACTGTGCATTGCACTGCCGATGTTCGGACAGCCGATTTTCTTCAACGCCCCGGCAATACCGGCAGGATTTCGGGTGAACTGTACTGCCGATGCGTCCGCCAAGAATTCCCGCTGACGGGAAACCGCCGCTTGAATAACGGCACTGAAAAATACGCCGATATAACCGATGAGCATCATTACCAAACCGCCGCCGAGCAGCACCAAACCGATACCTGTTCCGGCATTGCCTTCTTTGCTGTTCCGGCTTGACGAGGAACCCATCATATACGGAGCAATCCGCAGCATAAAATAACCGATGAGGGCAAGAACCTGTAAGCCGAAGAGTATTCCGATGAGGCGCAGATTCATCCGCATATCGCCGTTAAGAATATGCGAAAATTCGTGAGCAATCACGCCTTGCAATTCATCGCGGGACAGCAATTCGACGGTGCCGCGGTTGCAGCCGATAACCGCTTCGTTCGGTGAAAAACCGGCGGCGAACGCATTGATGCTCTGTTCATTGTCCATTATGTAAATTGCCGGTACAGGAATACCGCTTGCGAGCGACATTTCTTCGACAACGTTATACAACCGGCGTTCGGCAAGGTCGGACGTGTTCGGCAAAATAAGCCGACCGCCGAGGGATTCTGCAACGTTTTTTCCGCCGCCTGTTGCCAGTTGTGCGGTCTTGAACAGCGAACCGCCGAGAATGATGAGAAGCATAAAACCGGCAATACCGGAGATGAGCAGAGCGAACGATTCCGGGTCGGTATTTTCTGCACCGCTGGAAAAATAAGCGATGCCGATGATAACAACCGGGACGGCAATGAGACCGATGACACCGAGGACGTACAGGACGAGCAGCAGTCCGGTACGTTTCTTCGCTTGTACTTGATGTTGAAAAAAGTCCATTTGGGGTTCTCCACTATCGGAGGGTCGATTATAACAGAAATACCGGCAACCGGGAACAGCGGGATTCTGTAAATCCCGCTCGTGATACGGTAAAACTGCTCTTGTCCGAAACGCCGGTTTTTCGTACAGTCCCGATTATGCGTTTAACCGTCATTTCTCATCTTATACTCGTCCTTTTCTTCGCCGGCTGTGCCAGTTTCGGTGAACGGCATCTGCGTATCCGCAACGATTTTGAACAGGGCAAACTCGAAGAAGCGCGCACCGAAATTGACAAATCGCTAAAAAAGAAACGGCGCGGCGAAGCCGACTTGCTGAAACTGAACCGCTCTATCATCGAACTTTGCAGCGGACATCCGAAAGAGGCGGAAACACTATTGCGGGAAGTGAGGGATAACTTCGATAAGTACGAACAAAAAAGCGTTGCCGAAGGAACGTTATCAATGCTGACGGACGATAATGCCGTTTCCTACGCCGGAGAAGATTACGAAAAGGTTCTCATCCGTGTTTTTTTGGCGTTGTCAAATTTGATGTACGACGGAACCGATGCGCCGGCTTACGCATTGCAAATCGGTCAAAAACAAAATGACATTATCCGCCGCGGAGCAGTTAAAGACCCGGAACACAATGACCGGACGTTAAATCCGAAAGCGGAAGCGTATCGGCAGGTTGCTGCCGGTGCGTATCTTTACGGCATAATGCGGGAGGAAACACGGCGGGACTACGATGATGCGGTGAAAGCGTATCAGAGGGTCTACGAATGGGAACCGGATTTTGCTCAAGGACGGCGCGACTTGCAGCGGGCGCAGACCGGCGTGCCGTGTCAGCCGGGCAACGGGGTAGTGTATGTCTTCGGACTCGTCGGGGCGGGACCGTACAAATTGCAGCAGAATTGCGAGGTTGCCCAAGTGGCTCAACTGTATGCGTCGATTTTTCTGAATATGATGCAGCACAGCCGAACGGTACCGCTTGGCATTGCGCCGGTGTTAATCCCGTGTGTGGTGCGTCCGCGCGAACCGGTACCGTCGCTGAACGTTTCGATTGACAGCAACTTGGCAGGACAAACGGAAACGATTATGGACATTGGCAAAACGGCAGAAGAGCAGTTTGAAGCAGTGAAGCCGCAAATTATTGCCAGAGCGATGATACGGCGGGCGTTGAAGAAGGGTATTGCCGTCGGGGCGCAGGAAGTGATGGACACGAATCAGTGGGTCGGCTTGGCAGTTGCGGCAGCAGGTATGGTTTGGGAAGCAATGGAAACGGCGGATACCCGGTGCTGGAATCTTTTGCCCGCCGAAATTCAGGTTGCCCGAATTGAAGTACCGGCTGGGGAACACAAGATTCGGTTGCAGCCGGCGAGCCGGGTCTTTTCGTTATCGAGAAGGATGTATTTTCCGTCGGCGGGTTCTCTGCCTTTCGGTTTGGAAGCGGAGCGGGTTATTCGGGTCGAACCGGGACACAACACATACGTTTTGGCGAATTTTCCGAACGGGCAACTTGTCGGGCAAATCGTTGTGAGCGGACGGTGAGCGGGGTGCCGCCGGATTAAGACGGAAAACGGCGTTCGACTGTTTGAGCAACTTCGGCAAGCCACGCTTTGCGTTCTTCCGGCGTACTCAAAATGATTTGCTCAAAATTGCGGCGTTCAAACGATTCCGAACCAAGCAGACCGAAAACCACCGTTTTCCAAAAGACCTCAATCGGGTCGCCGTAAAAGTTCCGTTCCACGTCCCGCGGCGTGTTTGATGTCGAAAAAATCTGAACAATCTTCTTGCCGATATGACAAACGGGACCTTCGGCGGTGAAATTATACACGGAGTTTTGCCGGAACACGCGGTCAATCCAGCCGCGTAAAATCGCCGGCGGTCCGCCCCACCAGTTCGGATGAACGTAAATCAACCCGTCAACGTTCCGCATCTCGGCAATGTAATCCTGAATGTACGGCGGCAAGTCCTTTTCGTCTGATTTTTCTTCGTCCGCCGGATGTACCGGGTCGAAATGTTCCCGGTAAAGGTCGTGAACGAAAACGGTGTGTCCGTTTTTTACAAGGACACCGCGGGCAGTTTCGGCGATTGCCGCATTAAAACTGTCCGTTTTCGGATGAGCAAGGATTAAGGATATTTTCATTGGTTATTAAGTTCTTTAGGCGAATCAATCCGGTTTCAAGTTCTAACGGGGTGTTAACCCGCATCGTTATTTTCTCCGACGACCACAAAACTTTCGGCGACTTCGGGAGCAATCCGCACTGGTCTGCCGGTCTGCAAATTGACAAACGCCCAAAGCGTTTCCGCTTTGGCAACAACGGCGTTATCCTTCGGACGGATAAACCGATACCGGCGGGTTGAGCGAATCCGCTGCCAATCGAAAATCCACGTCTGCACGATTAACTCTTCACTTTCGTAAGACGGGGTAAGATATTCAATCGTGTGTTTTCGTGCGAACCACGTTGAACCGAGTTCAAGGTACCGCTGCGATTTCCAGCCATTAGCGGTACTGTGCGCTACAGCGGCTTCGTTCATCCACCGCAGATAACAGAGATTGTTCGCGTGCTTATTCTCGTCAATATCTGACGGCAGAACAATGACGCGGTGTTCATAAATCGGAACAGGCATCAGGGGACTTCTAAAAACATTTTTTACCGCAAAAAAAGAGGAAAATGAAGAGTTTTTTTCTTCTTTTCTTCTTGTTTGGAGGTTTTTAGAACCTCTCATCATTGTCTCGGCGCAGTGAAACCGATTTCGACCGCCAGCGGACCGAAGTCCGTACTGAACGGAATCGTTATCGGCTGACAATTTTCGGGAAAGCGCAACTCGGTTGCTTCGCCGGTGATGACGTTCGGCAAACTCAAACTCAACTTGTATTCTTCGAGTTGCGCTTTAGCGTTTCCTGCAATCACGTTGGTCAACTCACCGATAGCATCAAACACATCGGGGTTAAACGCCTTTTGCTCTTCCATCAGCATTACGGATGCACTTTTCAGAGCAAGTTGAGCGGACATCGTCAGCACAACAGTACCGGCAACAACGCCAGAAAGTCCGATAACGCCGCTGATGGGATACAGCGTTTGCGGATTTTTCTTGAGCATCGGCGGTTCCCGTGTAACTTTGCAGCCGACCATCGTTTCGAGCGTTTTGGTAACCGCAACGATGAACGGATTGATAAACTCGACTCGAACGGCTAATGATGACATAAAGAAACTGATAATAGATTATGGAAAATTCAGGTGTGATTATCCGTCATTCGTTATCAATTATCAATCCCCCCCCCTTTGTGCTACTGTCCGAATTTTTCTTTCAGTACCGGAGCAACACTGTCGCCCCAAATCGTGTAGCCCTTGTCGTTCGGATGCAGGAAATCCGGCATAATATCCTTCGGCAGTACGCCGTCATCGGCAAGGAACCCCCCGTTGATGTCAACAATCTCGACGTTTTTGTACCCTTTTAATACGTCCGGCAGCGACAGATTAATCTCGTTGACCCGGAAGCGCAAATGACCGTCCGGCTTTTCGTCCCGCGGGAACACTTTCAGAACAACAATTTTAATCTGCGGATACTGTTTTTGCAGTTTGTCAACGATTGCCCGAACGCCGTCGGCAATCTGCCAAGGTGTGTTCGCCGGATTACCGGAGTTATTTGTGCCAATCATAATCATCGCCGCCTTCGGTGCAATTTTATCCAACGGCAGATGGTTTAGCCGCCAAAGAACGTGCTGCGTTTGGTCGCCGCCGAATCCCAAGTTGACCGGCTTGTACTGTCCGAAGTATTTCGAGTAAAGTTGCGGATGACCGTCCCAGCCGTGCGTAATCGAATCGCCGATGAGCAAAAATTCAACACTGCCCTTGTTGATGAATTCAACATTTGCTGTGTGCCTGTCTTTCCACCATCCTTCGCTCATCTTGTCGGCTTCAATAACCGCCGCATTTTTCTCTTCGAGAATTTTCGTCAGTACCGGTTCAACCGCTTTCGCCCAAAGTTCGTAACCATATTCGTTTGGATGCAGGAAGTCCGGCATAATGTCTTTGGAAAGAACGTTGTCTTTATCAAGAAACACCGGATTGATATCGAGCAGCGTCAGATTTTCTTTACCTTTGAGCAATTTCGGCAGATACGAATTGATTTCATCAACCTTCTTGCGCATTCCGTCATCCGGTTTGTTGCCGCGGGAGAACACGTTCAGGACGATGATTTTCATTGCCGGATACTGTTTTTGCAGTTTATCGACAATCGCTTTAATGCCGTCTGCTGTTTCTTTCGGCGTAGAACTGCCGTGTCCGATGTTGTTTGTTCCAATCATCAGGACGGCTGCTTTCGGACTGATTTTATCCAGCGGCAAATTATCGAGCCGCCAAAGGACGTGTTCGGTGCGGTCGCCGCTGAAGCCCATATTGATTGCTTTGCGGTGTCCGTAGAAACTGTCCCAGACCTTTTTGCCGCGTCCGTCCCAGCCGTGAGTGATGGAGTCGCCAATCATCAGCAGGTCGATATTGCCCTTGTCCACTTGTTCGGCATTGGCGGCTTGACGTTTTGTCCACCAATCATCAGGACGCGGTACCGGCGTGAGGGCAACGCTTTCGGCAAGCGCAGAATAAACAAAAAGCAGGGTAATGAACCCGGCGGCAAACAAACGGAAGAATTGTGTTTTCATCGTGTTTGTAAAAAAAGGGGGAAACAGAACCTTTACACAGGACACGATTGTAGAATGTGCCGTAATGAAATGCAAGATACGGATTATTCTGCTACTTCGATGACTTCGACATACAGATTCGGGTCTTGCATCCTGACCAACTGTTGTTCCATTTTTACCTGCGACAACGGATGAAAACTGCCCGATACAACAAGCACAAACCGGCTTGGTTTCAGATTCTTCAACATCAGAAATTCCCGCACGTTCCACGCACGGGCATACGCCAAATCATCCAGTGCCTTATAACCGGACTCGCCCAACTCCGACGGCGAAGCGTGTCCGCGAACCTGTATCGTGTATGGTCGTCCCCGCAACTGGTCGGCAAGTGCTGTCAACGTTTTTTGTCCTTCCGTGTTCAACTGATCTTCGCCCAATCCGAACGGCACAACCGTTCCCTGCGCTAGTTCCTTACTCGCCGGAAGCGGGGTTTTGTACGCTTGTTCGCCTTCGCCGTGAATCTCTTTCGTTTCCGGCAAATTGGGGTCAAAACGCGCCTCTTTCGTCAACTGAATCCGACCGCGGAACGAAATGTACCGCGCTCCCATCGCTTGCATCAGTTCCGTCATTTTCGTCTGTTCAATCGTGCTGATGGAAAACAGAATGATGAAGAACGACAGCAGCAGCGTCATTAAATCACTGAAACTTATCATCCAAAACGGAGCGACTTCTTCCTCTTCGACTTCTTCGATGTGCGGTTTTTTCATTATTCTTGCTCCTGCGGTCTCCTATTCGGCGGAATAATTGTCAGCAAACGCATCTTAATCATCCGCGGACTTTCACCCTTTTGAATTTCAAGCAGTCCAATCATCTTCAATTCCATTGCGGCGGCTTCGATTTTGTTGTAATACCGTAATTTGCCGGCAAACGGCAGGAAAAACAAGTTCGCACTCGCCGCCCCGTACAGCGTTCCCGTCAATGCCACCGCCATATGGTGTCCAATCGTTGCCGGGTCCATTTCGGAAAGCATCAAAATCAAACCGATAAGCGTCGCAATCAAACCGAATACAGGTGCCGCTTTACCAAGTTGGCTGACCATTTCGGCACCGACGGAATGACGTTCTTTCAATGCGGTAATTTCCGCATCCAGAATCGACTCTGCCGCCTCCGCTTTCATTCCGTCAACAATCATTTGCAGTCCTTTGGACAGAAACGGGTCGCTGTCCTGCAATTCTTTTGCTCTGCTGTCAAGAGAAAGCACGCCCTCCCGCCGGGCAACTTCAGACAGAGCAACGATGTCTTCAACGATTTTGAGCAGGTCAGGCTTGGTATTGAAAAAGATTTTGCCCATCACTTTGGGCATCCGTTTGAATTCTTCGAGCGGAAAGGCAATAAGAACGGCACAGACGATACCGCCGCCGATAATCAGAGCAGCGGGCGGGTCAACGAATCCCAGAGGATTGCCGCCGGCGAGAACAATCGCCAACAGCAATAAAACAATAGCCGAAACAATGCCGATAACGGTTGCTTTTTCCATTTTGGGGTAAATGATGAAGGCGGGAAACGCCGTTTCCCGCTCGTTGACCTTGACTGACAGAAATTCTATCAGAAGAACAGGTTGACTACTATCGGGATACCGATAGTTCCGCCGACAACGGCGGCAATAAAGATAACCCAAGCGATAAGCGAACCGCCGCCTTCTTCTCCATCATTGGGTATCAGTTCATTCGTTGATGTACGTTCTACGGACATAGTATATCTCCAATTAGAGTAATGCTGAATATAAAACCGGTGTTTGTTCCTGCCGCGAACAGCAGGGGACCAACAGATGTTTAATTCCGCAAATGCCGCAGAAAGAGATGAGGGCGCAGATTGCCGTAATGAAAATACAAAGAGACCGAACGTTTCCATTCACCGCAGAACAGGCGGGCGGAGCCGAACGAACGGACAACCGCTACGGCACCGGTTAAAAAACTGCTTGTATTCCGTTGATTTTGTCCGCTGCCGCATAACCCCGCCGGCAAACTGTCCGCCGTTAACAAAACAGATTGCTGCGGGTCTTTTTGCTTGCCGGAGAATAGTTGACCGGCAGCCGCGTTTGTCCGCACCGCCGCCGAAAGCAGAACCCCGAAGAGTCCTGCCGCGAAAAAGACGGCTATGAAGAAACGGAAACGTCTCATACGGATACATTTTATCGGCTTTCCCGTTTTCGGTCAAGAGCCGGTTCGATTTTTTGATGACGCAAAATACACCCGTGTTGCCGGACAAAACATAACCGGTTATAATCAGGACGTTCTTTGAGGAAGTTTCTAAAAACTCTCCAACAAAAAAATAGTTTTTGGAAGTATCCTTGATTTTTTTTACGCAAATGAAAACGGCATACTTCGATTGTTCTTCCGGCATCAGCGGCGATATGACACTGGGCGCACTCATTGACTTGGGCGTTCCGGTTCCGTTGCTTAATCAGGCGGTACGTTCCGTTGTCGAAACCGTCCAGATTGATGCCGAACAAGTCCGCCGCAAAGGATTCCGGGCGACGCTCGCTAAAGTTCATACGCCGCACGAACATACGCACCGGCATCTTTCGGATATTCTCGCCCTGATTGACAAGGGAAAATTAACAGATTTGGCAAAAAAACACGCTTCAGATATTTTTCGTCTTCTTGCCGAAGCAGAAGCGTTTGTTCACGGTACGGACATCGAAAAGGTTCACTTTCACGAAGTCGGGGCTGCGGATTCGATTGCCGATATTGTCGGTGCCGCCGTCGGATTTGATTACCTGAAAATTGATGAGTACCGGGCTTCGGCTGTTCCGACGGGCTGCGGCACGATTCAAATTGCTCACGGAACGTGTTCCGTTCCCGCACCGGCAACGGCGGAATTACTGCAAGGTATTCCGCTTGCTGCGTCGGAGGTTCCTTTTGAATTGACCACACCGACGGGGGCGGCCCTGCTGAAACATTACGTTCACCGCTTCGGTTCGCTGCCGGAAATAACGGTGCAGAACATTGGTGTCGGTGCCGGCGGCAGGGACTTGGAAGAACAAGCGAACATCCTTCGGATTTTAGTCGGTTATACCGATTTGGACTCGAAACATCTGCACGCTGCAATGAAGATGACGGATTCCGTTCAAGAACACCGGATTGCTGCCGCCCCGCAGCACGGACACCGGCACGAAACGCCGGTGCCTATTGAGCGGGAAAAAACGGTGTTTCCCGTTTCTGCCGAACTGCCGGAAACAGCGTGGATGCTGGAAACGAATCTGGACGACATCAGCGGCGAACTGATTGGGCATTGCGTCGAACAACTTTGGACGTTATCGCCGCTGGACGTTTGGACAACGCCGATTCAGATGAAGAAGCAGCGACCGGGCGTAACACTGTCGGTACTGTGCCGGCGGGAACAGGTGGAACCGATTGAATCGCTGTTGTTTTCGGAAACGTCCACACTCGGCGTTCGGCGTTGGCAGGTAGAGCGGACGGTGCTGCGGCGGGAAAACAGCCAGTTGACAACGCCGTGGGGGCTGTTGGACATTAAGCGGGCGGTATTGCCGAACGGCAAGGAGAAGACCTCCCCGGAGTTTGAGTCCGCCAAACGGATTGCGGCGGAAAAGGGAATTCCGGTGCGGGAAGTGTATCATTATGCCGCGGGAACGATGGAGTTGTTTTAAGCACACAGTAGTGCCGTTTTAGTCAACACTGCCTAACTTTCGATGCCTTATTATCTTTGGGTCATTATTTGTTTAGCGTTATCGTTAGCGTTTGCCTTTCTGGAAATTTTTATTCCGTCCGGCGGTTTGCTGGCATTTTTGTCGGTTTCGGCACTTCTGGGCAGCGTTGTTTTTGCGTTTCTGACAAATGTCTTGTTCGGCAGCGGCTATCTCACGGCTGTAATAATTGCCGTACCGGTCTTCCTTTGGTATGCCGTTCAACTGTTTCCGCGAACATTTATGGGACGGAAACTTTTGCTGAATCCCGAAGATGACCCGGCATTACAGCCCGACCTGAAACTTGAAGCGTTGAAGCAACTCATCGGCAAACGCGGAATTGCCAAAAGCAAAATGATGTTGAGCGGTCTCATTGAAATTGCCGGACAACGTATCAATGCCGTCAGCGAGAGCGAGACCGTCGAACCGGGCGAAGAAATTGCCGTTGTAAAGATTGACGGCATCAATGTTCTTGTCCGCAAAATACCGGCAACTGTTCTTACGAAAGAAAAAGCGGAAGAAAAAACACAGTTGGAACCGATGGAAGACCCGTTTGGGTAATATCTCTTAGGGAACCTCTATTAACCCCCCATATTCTATCAAAAAAAAAAAATACGCAATAGGGAGGACGAGTTTTTCTTAAAAAAGGGGGAAAAGTGGATTTTT
>JAISJZ010000302.1 GCA_031261125.1 Planctomycetaceae bacterium
CTCGTTGCAACGGGTTTGCACCGCGTCAGTACCGCCGATGAGAAACTCGAAATGCTCGGAGACAAAATCTGCCGCAAATACAACGTCGAAGACCACGATGCGTTCAAGCAGGACGACCACCGTTTCCTCGGCAATTCAACGCGGAACGTGCCGATTTGGATTGACAAACGGTACCTCGATGCCGAAGTAAAGATTTTAACCGGCTTGATTGAACCGCATTTTATGGCAGGATACAGCGGCGGTCGCAAGTCGATTTGTCCCGGCATTGCGTCGGAAAAAACGGTCTGCCCGTGGCATTCACCGCGGTTTTTGGAACACGAAAACGCCCGGTTCGGCTGCATCGACGCTAATCCGGTTCACGAAGAAACATTGGAAATTGCGTTGAAGTCCGGCTGCGATTTTATCGTGAATGTTGTGATTGACGAACACCGCCGCATCTTGGCGGTTGTTGCCGGCGATATGCAAAAGGCGCACTTGGAAGGCGTGGACATTGCCCGGCAATTTGTTGCCGATACCGTGAACGAACCGGTCGATGTTGTCATTACCAGTGCGGCGGGTTATCCGCTGGACAAGACGTGGTACCAATCCGTCAAGGGCATTGTCGGTGCGGCAGATATTCTCAAACCGGGCGGCACCATCATTTTGGTTTCCGCCTGCGATGAAGGACTCGGCAGCACAACGTTTGAGAAAATTGTTGAGCAGTTTCCGACGCTGGATTCGTTTATGGATGCCATTCTGAACGACCGGTTTTTCGTTGCCGACCAATGGCAGTTGGAAGAACTCGGAAAAGTGCTGCGCAAAGGCAAAGTGAAAGTGTATTCCCAGGGACTTCCGCCGGAAACGTTTCGGAAGTATTACGTCGAACCGATTGCAAGCGTTGAATCGGCACTAGCCGATGCGCTGAAAGAATACGGTAATGATGCCGCGTTCGCCGTGATGCCGGAAGGTCCGTATGTTTTAGCGGAATTGAAAGTTGCTCATTAAAGGTTAACAAATAACGATGTATTACCTGTTAAACGGACGCGTGATTGACCCGGCGCAGAACATTGACAAAATTTGTCATCTGCGGATTGATAACGGGAAAATCGCTGAAATTTTCGATGAAAGCGGGAGACACCGTTTCCCGTCCGCTGATGTTTTCGATGCTGCGGGCAAAATCGTTGTGCCGGGATTGATTGATATGCACGTTCATTTTCGGGAACCGGGACGGGAAGAAGATGAAACGATTGCGACCGGCACATTAGCGGCAATTCACGGCGGCTTCACTTCCGCGGCGTGCTGTCCGAACACGGTACCGCCGCTCGACACGCAAGCGGGCATCGAATTCGTTCAGCAGCAGTCCGTCCGTGCCGGAAACTGCAACGTTTTTCCGATTTGCTGTATCAGCAAGAACCGGGAAGGCAAAGAATTGGCAGAACTGGCGCAACTGTTTGAAGCGGGGGCGGTTGCGTGCAGCGATGACGGTTCGCCGGTGGAAGATGCCGAGTTGACCCGCCGGGCGTTCGAGTATTGCCGAATGTTCAACAAACCGTTGTTAAGCCATCCCGAAAACACGTCATTAACCAAAGGCGGTGTAATGCACGAAGGTGTTGTGTCAATGCTTTTGGGACTTCGCGGAATGCCCGCCGCCGCCGAAGATGTTGCCGTTGCCCAAGACATTACACTTGCCGAAAGTACCGGCGGAATCCTGCACGTTATGCACGTTTCGACCGAAGGTTCTGTTTTGCTTATCCGCAGAGCAAAACAGCGGGGCGTTCGCATTACTGCCGAAGTGACACCGCACCATTTTACGCTTACCGACGATTCGCTGAAAACGTTTGACCCGAATTTCAAAATGAGTCCGCCGCTGCGGAGCAAGGAACATCTTGAAGCGTGCATCGAAGGACTGCGGGACGGCACGCTTGATGTGATTGCGTCCGACCACGCACCGCACGCCGCCGAAAAAAAAATGCGGGAACTCGACCAAGCCCCGTTCGGCATCATCGGCTTGGAAACAACGCTGCCGCTCGTGATAACGCATTTGATTCAACCGGGAATTCTCGATTGGGCAACGGCAATCGAAAAGTTATCCGCAAATCCGGCGAAGATTCTCGGTCTAAAAAACAAAGGAACGCTGCAAGTTGGTGCCGATGCGGATATTACGGTGATTGACCCTGACAAGCAATGGACGGTGAACGCCGAAGAGTTGCACAGCAAGAGCAAGAATTCGCCGTATCTCGGTCGGCAGTTGACCGGCAAAGCCGCTGCGGTGTTCGTGAACGGTGAACGGAAGATTTAAGTGCTGCCGCTTCAGCCGCAGCCGTAGGTTGCGGTTTCCCCTGTTAACGTCTTGCTGCTGACTTTCTCGCAATGCACAACCGCTGTATTTAACGGTTTCAGAATTTCCTGCCGTGATATTTGACGAAAAAACCGCAATTTTTTCCGGTTTACGCCGGTTTTACCGGTTATTTCTTGCTGGCACAGCATTTGCAAAAGCGTACAGTAGTTCCAAGTGTGGAGAACCGACCGCAAGGTGGTTCGGGCTGGTAAATTTTGACCGGAAAGGAGTTTGTTATGCGAATCAGAACATTCAAAGGATTCACCCTCGTAGAGTTGCTCGTCGTCATCGCCATTATCGGCGTTCTCATCAGTTTGCTTCTTCCGGCGGTTCAGTCGGCACGGGAAGCGGCGAGACGGCTGCAATG
>JAISJZ010000357.1 GCA_031261125.1 Planctomycetaceae bacterium
GTATTGTTTCGGGATCTCAATTTCGTGCGCTTCGGACATTGCTGTTTTCCATCTGTATCTAATTTTTTACAGTTATGCATTATACTTGCTAATTCGATTTCGGCAACTCGTCCTGAATGTAATCCCTTTCGTATTACGGAAAAACCGGTATAATGGGCGTTTTTCACAAACACTGCCGGTTCTATGTTCGTACTTTTCCTCCTTTTCGACATTTTTTTCGCTGTTTATCTGGTTTGCTGCATTTTCCGTCCCGTTATTCAAGAATGGGTTGTTGCCCGATTCGTCCAAGGTGCCCAATCCTATGTTAAACCGGCACTAAAAAAACATTTTGACGGTGCCGATGCCGATGCACTGTACATTGTTTCCCGGTCATTCCAAAAAATGGTGCAAATCGAACTTTACCGGGAAATTGAAAAGTTTCTCGAAGGAAAAAAAGTTATCCGCGCCAGTGCTATCGAAACGCAGTTCCGCTCTAACCGGCTGAACGACTGCCTTGCCGACAATCACCGGGAGTTTATGCCGTTGAAGTACAACGAGATTGACATCGGTGAAGAAAAACCGATTCGCTGCTTAAACAACGTCGTCTATCTTTGGTACGAAGGCGATGTACCGATGGCACTGCTGCTGATTCAAGACGGTTCGCCGCCGATGCTGTCCGTTGATATTGCCGTACCGAAACACTGCCAAGCCGGTACGGAAATCGAGGAAATAATGAAACGGCTTGAAGAGGCAATCAAGGGCAGCGAATCGTACAAACACAAAATCATTTCGTTTGAATCGTCTGTTCACGATTTCGATGTTTCCGAAACAGAAATTAAAGTTCACCGTCTCCGGCAAGTGTTGCGGGAACAACTCATTCTGCCGGAGAAAACGATTGACTTACTCGAACGGAACTTGTTCAATTTTGTCGCGAAGCGGCAGCAGTTGAAAGAACGCGGTTTGCCGACGAAAAAGGGCTTACTGTTTTACGGACCGCCCGGCACCGGTAAAACGTACACCTTGCATTACATCATCAATCAACTGAAAAAGGAATACACGACGTTTCTCATCACGGCGGAACAGGTGGAAAACCTCGGTATGTACTGTCAACTTGCCCGGCTGGTGGAACCGGCGATAATCATTTTAGAAGACGTTGACATCATTGCCCGTGAACGCGGACACGTTTTTGAACCGGCACTGAATAAACTGCTCAACGAAATGGACGGTTTGAAAGAGGATTCCGATTTGATTTTCCTCTTGACTACAAACCGCCCGGATGATTTGGCAGATGCCATCCGCAACCGACCGGGACGGATTGACCAAGCGATAGAATTTCCGAACCCGGACAAACAGGGACGGATGAAGTTAGCACAACTGTATGCGTGCGGTGTTGAACTGCCGGAAACGGAGGCGGAGAAAATTGCTGACCGGACGGAAGGAGCGAGTGCGGCATTTATGAAGGAGTTGCTTCGCCGTTCGACGCAGTTTTTGTTGGAGCGGGACGAAAAGGCGATGAAGTTTGAGACCGCCGATTGGGAACACGCATTGAAAGAAATGCTGACCGGCAGTACATTCGGCGTACTGCAACTCGGCGAAGAAGATAAGTTTATGCTGTAACGGGAGGACGTAATGCTTGACCCGCTTATTATTCTTTTGGCTGGCGTACTGACGGTTCTGGGAATGATTACCGTTCTGCGGGTCAATGCGCTTTTGTCGCTCTTGTCCGCCGCTTTCGTTGTCAGTTTCCTTACACCGCTCGAACCGGGACAAGCGTGGAATGTCAATGTTCAGAACGTCAGCGATGCGTTCGGTAAAACAGCCGGCAGTATCGGCGTTCTGATTGTAATGGGTGCTGTCATCGGCAAGTGTATGCTCGACAGCGGTTCTGCCGACCGCATTATCCGTTTTTTGATGTCGCTGTTCGGCGAACGGCTTATTTCCGTTGCGCTTATCAGCAGCGGGTACATTCTGTCGATACCGGTGTTTTATGATACCACGTTTTACCTTCTCGTTCCGATCGCCCGAAGCGTGTATAAGACCATTCGGAAAAATTACATACTCTACTTGACCGCTATCGGTTTCGGAGCAACACTATCTCACACGCTCATTCCGCCGACACCGGGACCGTTGCTCGTCGCCGGTGAGTTGAAAATCCCGCTCGGCAATGTAATGCTCGTTTCACTGTTGGTCGGAACCTGTACCGTACCGTTTGCTCTGGGCATTGCGTTTCTGGTGAACCGAATTTTACCGAACCCGGAAATTCATTTTGAAGACGAACAGAGAGAGAATCCCGCACCGCCGGTGCCGGGGGGAACATTGCCTTCTCTCTTTGCGGCATTTATACCAATATTGCTGCCGGTGTTTTTGATTGCCGTTCAAACAACCGTCGAAATGCTTGAAAAAGGAAAAATTCTTGTTTGGTCGGACAGCACGCTGATTCTCCGTAACGCTATCAACCTCTTCGGTAACGCCCAAGTGGCGTTGATCCTCGCCGCCGTTGCCGCTATGACGGTTTTGTACCGGCATTGCAAACTTTCGCTGCGGAAATTGGAACAGCATATCGAACCGGCGATTATCAGTGCGGGTATGATTGTTCTCATCACCGCGGCGGGCGGGGCGTTCGGTAAAATGCTGCAACAAGCAAAAATCGGCGAGAGGATTCAAGACCTTTTCAAGTCGGAACAAGGTTTAACAGGCATAGTGCTGCTTTTGCTGGCGTTCGGCGTTGCGGCAATGCTCAAGACGGCACAAGGTTCCAGCACAACGGCGATGATAACAACGGCGGGCATTTTCTCCGGTATCTTGTTTGCCGAGAACGCCCCGGAACTGCCGTACAACACAGCATACGTTGCCGTCTGTGTCGGTTTGGGTTCCTGCGTGACCGGCTGGATGAACGACAGTGGTTTTTGGCTTTTTTGCCGGATGGGCGGTGTGAAAGAGACCGACGCATTGAAAACGTGGACGTTCGGTCTCGTGCTGCTCGGCTGTTCCGGTTTAGTTATCGCGCTGATATTCAGTCAGATATTGCCGCTGACTTCACTGCCGGAATAACCAACGGTTCTGCCGTAGAGAGAAGGAAATTTACCAACCGATGACCATATTGGACTCGACGGCTTTCTTTGCTTGTTCCAAGTCGGTACCGGTCTGCTGCATATAGAGCCGAATGGCGTGAACTTTATCGCCGGATGCTTTTGCTAAACAATCCCTTGCCGTGTCGCACGGGTCGGTGTTGCCGTTGATGCCCAGTGCTGCTTTGGAAATAACCCACGCATCCCGCGGACGTTTCGTGATGCGGATTGCCTCTTCACTTGGGTAATACTTATAAAGGGTGCTTCTTGCTCCTTCTTCGTTGTCTGCCCAAGCGATGACGATGTGCGACGGAGTTTCAATTTCAAACAGTGCCATAGTCGGTGAACGGGGTAAAAGGTTCCGGGAAAAGTCCCATTGTACCCGAATTTTTCTTGTTTGAAAAGACCGGCACAACGACTACGGCACAACGGTCAACGGCGGCGTTTTGTCAACGAGCAGGTTATTCACAAACACCTGTCCGGTAATTTGATAACCTTGCCGGGGTAAATCGGGATACTCCAAATGCAGCGTTGCCGTCTGTTTTGCCGCTAATACCGGAATATCCAAAACGACAATGTTCTCCTTGTTGTACTGCACCGCTTCGCCGGGATTTGCCGCTGCCCGCAGTGTTCTCCGCGCAAACTCCGGCGGCAAACTTATCTGGAGCCGGACATTCCGCTTGTCCGTTGTACCCGTATTTTCCGCAGTGAAATAGAACTCAAACGGTTTGCCGGTTGCCGGTTTTGGTGTATCCAACCGTAAATTCAGTTTCAATCCCGATGCCGGAATACCCGGCACCGGCGGCGGATTAACCGGATTCTGCGTTTCAGGTTTCGGCGCATAAACCGATGCTCCGTTTTGCGGATTATTTAACGAACCGGGAACTTTGTTGTCCGGGAATGTTGTTGCCGGTGTTGAGGGAATCGTCGACACCGCGTTTGCCGTATCCGGCTGTTTCGGCGGCGGAGTTTGTCCGGTTGTCGTTGACGGCAAGACCGGCTGGGTTCCCTGCGGATAAAACCACGCCTTCGGAAAAATATCACCGCTAACATTGCCAGCCCGCAGAATTACTTGAAACGCTGCCGTTCCCTGCGGCAGAACTTCAACATTCCACAGTACCGAACCGCCGTCCAACTGTCCCGCAGGGGTACTGTTGATATAGGTGGCTAACGGCGGAACCTCCATAACGAGAATTCCTTTGCCGACGGTGCCGGTTGAATTCTTCAACGTGATGGTGTAAGGAATATCCTGTCCGCGGCGGACGCTGCTTGGTCCCGTAATGACCGGACGGATGCCCGCACTGCCTGACCACGTTTGCCGAATCGTTTCGCTGCCGACGGTAACACGGCGGTCAGAACCGTCAACGCCCGCCGGTCGAATGATTTGCACCGAAATCGTATTCGTTCCCGTTGTCAATTCTTTCGGAATTAACTGCACCGATGCCTGACCGGAAATATCCGTTTCGACTTCTTCGATTTGATAATTGGAACTTCCGAAACCGGCGGCGGGACCGTTGAGAATTTCGTACCGGACAATCCAGCCCTTCCGCGGCTGTCCGTTCGTTTGCCGCAACAACGTTGTCGTCAAAACCCGGCTTTCCCCGACAGGAGCAATCGGCAAACGCGGCAACACCCATTGCGCATCGACCCAATGAATAATACCGGCATCAGTGCGTTTTGCCCAATCTCCCATATTCGGGGCAAACGCCGTAATGTGCGATGTCCCCTCCCGCATCGAATTGACGGAAATCCACGTCTGCCCCTTCAATAAATGTAAGTCATCTTTCGTATCCGTCGTTCCCCGGTCAATCGTTTGATACAGTTGACTCGTTTTTGTTACGGCAAAGCGGTCGGTGATTTTCTTTGCCCGAACATAATCGAAGTGCAGCGGGTCGCAAATCGAGCCGGGGTCGAACTGTTCCAGCACCCCTGCCCCTTCAAGCGTCCATTCAACTTTTTCGTTGGTAATCAAATGGTCACCGGTACCGAGATAACTGGCAACGAGAATGACTTCGGAACCGACGGGGGCGATTTGTTCCCGCGGGGTCATCAGCAAACAGGGACCTTCAATCGGCTGTGTCGGCAGAGCATAACCGCCGGTTTCCTCAAACACGCGGCGTGTTTCGTTCGCCGGCGTTTGAACGATAGCGGTGTTAATACCGCGGGATGTGTTACCGAGAATCGTGGCGGTCGAACCGTAAACACCGGGAAGGGTGCCGCCGTTTGCGCCCAAATTTCCCGGCAGTGTTGCTGGAGTTGACAAGCGGGAATCTGTGATTCCCGCTGTTTCCGGTTGATATACTGTTGCCGGTTGATTCGGCGGCGTTGCCGACTGTGTCTGCGGCGGTATTGCAACGCTGGGTTTTACCGCTTCTTTCCTTTTCAACGGACAACTGTCCGGCAGCAAATTGTTTAACGGACAGGATTCAAATAGCCGTTCGCCATAGGGGTCGAGACCGCTGCGGGGCAGCGATTGGCAGCCGATCAAGGCGCAGACGGTTCCCAGTCCTGCAAACAGCAGAACAAAAATTGGAACCGGATTGTGCTTGATAAACGGCTTCATTGTTAGACACCGGCGGCAAACCGCTCGGCTGAACATTGCGCAAAAACGGAACCCTCCGCACTAGGATAGGTTAAAAATGGAACGGAGAGTAAAAAGTTGCGGATTTCGTTGACTTTTCAATCAGCAGAAAATCAGCAGAACCGGTATAGATACAATAATTGACAATGGGCAACGGATGGTGGACAATGAACGGTCATCCATCATTCATTATCTATCCATTTTGATGATTGCCGTTCCCCACACAAGAGTTTGCAAACGCCGGGGCGTGTATCTTGCCGATGTTGCCGTCGGTATCGTTCTTATCGGGGCGGCAATGTTCACTTTGACGCAAACGGTGTTCTTTCTTGCCGACCACCGCGGCAGTCAACGTCAGAAACAGGCGGCAGTTGATTTACTGCTTAACCTTTCAGAAACGCTCGGCATCGAAGCACTGCTGTTAGACCAACCGGAATCGACGGAATACAAAGGCAAAATCAAGTCGGCAGAAACATTGACCGCCAATTCTCTGCCGGGCGGTAAGTTGAAAATCGAAGTGCTGCCGGTGAAAAACGATGACGTAAAAATCGTCCGTTTGACGGTTTCGTGGGATGCCGGTCAACAGCGTCCCTGCCGGGAACTTGAATTTCTCCGTGCGGTTCCGCAACAGATTTTTAACAGATAAGCAAGAGTAGTTAAGGACAGGATTTTAAGTAAAATGGGAAATGTTCATCACGATACCAATGGTTCGGATTTGGAGGATAATTATCAATTTACGAAAGCATATCCGACGGATAAACTGCCGCTGTTAATGAAATTCCGCGGAACGAATCCTTTGTACGCCTTGTTTCTGCTGAAACATTTAGGATTTGCGGACAGAGCGGAACAGATTCAGGCGTTCGAGAGTTTGCTGGAAATGCCGCCGTCAATGGGACCGGATGTCCGCGTTCCGAAACAGGACGTTTTGCCGAACGGTCCGCTATCAACCGACCGGCTCGACCCGCTGCTGCTGGAATTGGGCTTGGCAAGCGTTGCCGAACTGGTGCCGAAGACCGAAGAAGAAATCGAAGCGGAGTGGCAGGAACGGCGGCGGTTCGGCGGGTTGGGCTATGTCGAAGAAGAGCGGGTTTATGTCATTCCTCTTGCTGAAAAGTTGAAACGTCTTTTTCACTTTGAATATCCGACGGTGAGTGTTACCGTCAATCCGGTTTGGGCAGCCGGCGAACTGCTGCTGGAATTCAACGGGGATTTCAACGGGTACATTGTTGCCCGGTCGCTGCAAAAGCAGGAAGGGATTATTTTCCGGCATCTTTTACGGTTAATCCTTCTGCTGGGCGAATTCGCTGAAATGCCGCCTGCCGACGGTCCGTTCGATGTTTGGAAGGCGAACCTGAACGAAATGATTGAGCAGTTGACGAAGTGCTGCACCGAAGTTGACCCGCAAAGTACACAAGAATATCTGGAATGGGCAAAAGAAAACGCGGAGAATTATTAGTGCGTTTCAAACTCCGCAACATCTGCCCAATCCGAAACCAAGCCCGGTGTTTCAACCCTAATGCGGACGTAATACAGTGTTTCCGGTTCCAGTCCGTTGATGGTGAACGTGCTGTTTCCCTTCCGGGGCAGCAGCGAAACCTTCTTTTGTCCCGTCCAGAGATAATCGTCCGTAGTCCCTTCAACTCTGAATGAAGCCCATTGAATTCGGTACAACACCGGCTTCGTACTTTCGTAAAACCACGTCAGTTGCAGAGAACGGGAACCCGCTTTGCTTAAAATAAAACTTTCCGGGACATCCGCCCCGTTGATATTTTTGCTGAAAGTCGTTGCGTTTCCTTTGGCAGCACTTCGTGATTTTCCCGAAACATTCACCGCCCAAACCGCATAACCATACCGGGTTGCCGGCAAAAGATGTGAGTCAATGAAATACAACTCTTCCGTCATACCGGCATCCATCCACGTTTTCGCTTTGTAATCATACCGCTGGACGAGATACTCTTCTGCCCTATTTGCAGCATTCCATTTCAACAAAATGGTGTCGTAGTCCGACGCACTGACCGTAAACCGGGGCGGAGCCGCAGGAACCAGTACTGCCGTTACCGCCAACAGCGAAGTGTCCGGTATAATTTTTCCGTTCTTGCCGACGGCAACGACCCTCAGTTCATACTCCGTCTCCGGTGTCAACCGCCGAAGGACAATTTGTGTGTCCCTCGTGGAGGCAACGGACGACCAGCGTTCGCCGCGGCGGCGTTCGATGATGTACCGCAAAACATTCGGCGATGCCGACCACGATAACGTAATTGTTTTATCTGTTTGCGAAACAATGCTGACATCTTCCGGCGGTTTCGGCGGCGTGATAATACTCTTGATTTTCGACGGCACCGCATTAAAAGTACCGTCGCTGCTCAATGCGGTGATACGGTAAGAACAGGAAACATTGTACTCCGTAATGTCATCGAAGTATTCTGTTGTCCCGCTTGGTTCCTCTGAAAGTGTTGTCCATTCACCGGCATCCGTTGACCGGTCAATCCGGTATCCGGCGGCACCGGCAACAGCAGACCAACGGATGCGTACTGCATTGTTCTCAATCGACAGCCGTGGCAGGTTCACCTGTTTTAAGGGTGTTTGTCCTTCCGGTACCGGCGGTGCGAAAACCGCTCCGATGTTCAGTACACCGCCGCTGCTGACCTTGCCGTTCAACGCTGCCGTGTGATAGACCGCCCCCAATACTTTCTCTTTGATTTGTTTCGGCGTTAATGCCGGATTGCTTGCCGCAATGATTGCCGCCGCACCGGAAACGAATGGTGCCGCCATTGACGTTCCCGACATATTACCGAAGGAACCGTCCTTGGTGGTACTGTAAATCGAAACGCCCGGCGCCGCAAGGTTAACGGACTGCAAACCGTAATTGCTGTTTGCGGCAAATTGTCCGTTCTGCGAAACAGAAGCAACCGCCAATACGTTATCGAACGTGCTGTACTCCGACGGATAATGCGCCTTCGTATCATTATTGTTAGAATTGTTGCCGGCAGAGCAAACGATGGTGATTCCGGCGGCACCGGCATCCCGAACCGCTTGGGCAACGGCATCGTCAGCATCATAATAGCCCAAACTCATAGTGGCAACAGCAATGTTCACGCCGCTGTGTTTCAGACCGATGATGTAATTCAAACCGGCAGCGATGCAACTTGTCGAACCGGTCGAACCGGAAATGACTTTGACGGTCAGCAGTTGTACGCCGGGAGCCACGCCGCTGCCGCCGCTGCCGTTGTTTGCTTCCGCTCCGATAATGCCGGCGACGTGCGTTCCGTGTCCGTCGGTGTCGGTCAAATCGTTGGAATCGTCAACGAAGTTCCAGCCGAAGATGTCGTCGATGAATCCGTTGCCGTCGTTGTCGATACCGTCGCCGTCAATTTCTCCGGGATTGTGCCAAAATTGGGACTGTAAATCAGGATGTGAAAGGGTTGTTCCGCTGTCCAGAACGGCAACGACAACACCGGTGCCGTCGGAGTATTTCCACGCTTCGGCAATGTTGACGCTGTTCAATCCCCATTGTTTGGCAATGTCCGGGTCGTTTGCTGCCTCTAACGAAGTACCGTTAAGCATTTCCCGTGCTTCCAGCGGTTCAAACGTTAACCGCAGCCGTTTCGGAGACGGTATTCGGGAACGGTTCCGGGATTGAAAAAACGGGAAAAGCATTTTATTTCTATCGAACTTTCCGGGCAAAAAATTTTCTTTTTCTTGCTGTTTCCGGTTTGTGTTAATTCTTCGCAACACTTGACTTTTCTCTGATAACCGGTAGAATTAGTGCCACTTCTAGCCCCGTTACTGGTAACGGGTCCTTACTACCCTGTTTAACGCCGATGAACATCGGCGGCTAAAAACACAATGGCAAAATACGTTTACAATTTCGGAAAAGACGGCACCGACGGCGATGCCTCGATGAAAAACCTTCTCGGCGGAAAAGGGGCAAACCTCGCCGAAATGGCGAAAATCGGGTTGCCCGTCCCTTCCGGCTTCACCATCACGACTGAAGTATGCACCTACTTCTACGCCAACGGAAAACAGTATCCGCCCGAACTCAAAGCCGATGTTGACGCTGCGATTAAAAAAATCGAAGCCACGATGGGCAAAAAACTTGGCGATACCAACGACCTGCCGCTCCTCGTTTCCTGCCGCTCCGGTGCAAGAGAATCAATGCCCGGTATGATGGATACCGTTCTTAACATCGGTTTGAACGACAAAACGGTCGAAACGCTCGCCAAAAAGTCCGGCGATGAACGTTACGCTTGGGACTGCTACCGCCGGTTTGTCCAAATGTATGGCGATGTGGTCCTTGATATGAAGCCGAAGTCCAAAACCGACATTGACCCGTTCGAGGAAATTCTCGAAGCCAAAAAACACAAAGCCGGTGTCAAACTCGACAGCGAACTGAAAGCGGAACACCTCAAAGAACTCGTCAAGGAATTCAAAGCCGCTGTCAAAAAGCAGACCGGTAAGGACTTTCCCGAAGACCCGATTGAGCAAATCTGGGGCGGTATTTCCGCCGTGTTCGGTTCGTGGATGAACGACCGGGCGATTGTTTATCGCCGGACCTACGGTATTCCGCACGAATGGGGGACTGCCGTCAATGTTCAAGCGATGGTCTTCGGCAATATGGGCGATGACTGTGCCACCGGCGTTGCTCTCACCCGCAACGGTTCAAACGGTGAACCGGGTATCACGGGCGACTACCTCATCAATGCCCAAGGCGAAGATGTGGTTGCCGGTATCCGCAGTCCGAAAAAGATTGAGGAATCCTTGAAAAAAGATATGCCGAAAGTTTGGGAACAGTTTTCCAAAGTTGCCCTTACTCTCGAAAATCACTACCGCGATATTCAGGACATCGAGTTCACCATTGAGCGGCAGAAACTTTGGATGCTGCAAACACGGAACGCCAAACGTACCGGTTTTGCTGCTGTCCGTGCTGCCGTTGATATGGTCAACGAAGGGCTGATAACGCCGCAGGAAGCGATTTGCCGTATTCCCGCCAATGATGTAACGCAACTGTTACAGCCGATTTTCAGCGGGGCGGGCTTAAAAGGCAAGACCCCGATTACAAGGGGTATCAATGCCGGTCCTGGTGCCGCAACAGGTAAAATTGTGTTCCAGCCCGACGATGCCGAAAGAATCGTCCAGAAGAATCCGAAAGAGAAAGTCGTTCTCGTCCGCCGCGAAACAACGCCCGAAGACCTCCGCGGTATGATTGTTGCGCAAGGCATCTTGACGGCTTTCGGCGGTGCTGCGTCCCACGCTGCTCTCGTGAGCCGGCAACTCGGTAAAGCGTGCGTCTGCGGCTGCGACGGTCTCGACATTGATTACGTCAAAGAGACGCTCACTATCGGCAAGAAGACCTTCAAGAAAGGCGATTACATCAGCGTTGACGGTTTCACCGGCAATGTTTACGAAGGCGAAGTGCCGACTTCACCGAGCGAGATTCTGCAAGTCCTCTTGGAAAAATCCTTGAAGGCAAAAGACGCTCCGCTGTATCAACGGTATCAACAACTGATGAGTTGGTCCGACCGGTACCGGAAACTTGGTATTCGGACTAACGCCGATACGCCGACCGATTCAAAGCGGGCTATCGCTCTCGGTGCCGAGGGTATCGGTTTGACACGGACAGAGCATATGTTCTTTGAAGGTGAAAAGATTGACCACTTCCGCCGTATGATTTTGGCGGATACGGTCGAAGCGCGGGAAGAAGCATTGGTGCCGCTGCTCAAAATTCAGCAAACGGACTTCGAGGGCATCTTTGAGGCAATGGAAGGTCGCCCTGTAACGGTTCGTTTGCTTGACCCGCCGCTGCACGAGTTCGTTCCTCACGAAGCGAAAGAGCAGGAAGAGTTGGCGAAAAAGTTCGGGCTTGACAAAAAGAAAGTGGCGGAGCGTGTTCACGAACTTGCCGAAAGTAATCCGATGCTCGGACACCGCGGCTGCCGTTTGGGTATTGTGTATCCCGAAATAACGCGGATGCAAGCCCGCGCTATTCTTCAAGCGGCGGTTGCCGTGGCGAAGAAGGGAACGCCGGTACATCCCGAAATTATGATTCCGCTTGTCGGCAACATTACGGAGTTCCGGCATCAGGAAAAAATTATCCGTGAAGTTGCCGCGCAGGTTTTCAAGGAGAAACAATTCACGGTGGATTACCTCGTCGGAACGATGATTGAAATTCCGCGGGCAGCAATTACGGCAGACGAAATCGCCGAGGGAGCGGAGTTCTTCTCGTTTGGTACGAACGACTTGACGCAGACCGGTTTGGGTATTAGCCGGGACGATTACGGGGCGTTCATCAACCAGTACAAGGAACTCGAAGTATTCCCGGCAGACCCGTTCCAGACACTAGACCAAGGCGGCGTGGGCAAACTGATTAAAATTGCTGTCGCCGGCGGCAAGGAGACACGTCCTGACATTAAGTTGGGAATTTGCGGCGAACACGGCGGCGACCCGGCATCAGTGAAGTTCTGCCATAAGGCGGGCTTGTCGTATGTCAGTTGCAGTCCGTTCCGTTTGCCGGTAGCGAAGTTGGCTGCCGCACAAGCCGCGATTGAAGAGAAGAAGGAGAAGGTGGCGAAGAAGGGCGAGGACAACGGCACTCGCGAGTTTTATGGTGTCGTGAAGACGCAGTGCCAGTGTCAGTGCGGCTGCAAAAAGTAGTTAGCCGCGCCGGTTTTAATTGGCGTATTTAGTCCGAACCGCTTGCGGTCGGTTTGGAAAACGTGTTAGCGGCGGGACGAGTCCCGCCGCTGGTGTGTTGCTGTGTCGGGATTTGGTTTGCAACAGAACAGTGAAAAATTACAGAAAAAATCAAACACTCTTAATAACCCGCGCCGGATTGCCGACCGCAACACTATTCGGCGGTATCGGTTTCACCGCGACCGCCCCCGCTCCGATAATTGAATTATCGCCGACATCGGCACACACAACCGTATCATTGCCAACCCAGACATTTTCGCCGATACTGATAAGCGTGTCTCTGTCAACGTACTCGTTCTCTTCTTTTGACTGCTGAATCATTTCAAACGTTCCGTGCTGATGCCGACCGCTGAAAATGTCAACGTTAGAACCGATGAGCGTACCGGCACCAATCCGGCACCGGTTAATACTGCACCAGCCGCCGATAGAAACCCGCCCGCCTAACCGGATATTCCGGCTGCTAAAAACGGAACCGAAACCGACAGAAATATCTTTCGGGGCATCCGGTAAAGTCTATAGGGAACCTCTATTAACCCCCCATATTTTATCAAAAAAAAAAATACGCAATAGGGAGGACGAGTTTTTCTTAAAAAAGGGGGAAAAGTGGATTTTTTTTTATCCTGACGGCTGATTTTT
>JAISJZ010000361.1 GCA_031261125.1 Planctomycetaceae bacterium
AAAGAAATCATACTGCCGAAGATTCCTACAGAGAAAGCGCAGACGCTCCCTCTACGGGAGCCACGCAGATTCTTTCTCTATCGGCAATCTTCACTCGGTAAAACCGTTTGGACCGTGAAGTCAACCAACCCGCAACTATGCGGCTATCGAATTGCTGACGTACTCTTATTTTTTAGCCGCGACACAGCGGTGCGCGGACACTTCTTTTATTTCCGCTGGCAGTGTAGCATACAAAATCCTGTTTGTCAACAATTTTTTTTACGAATTTACGAATTTTCCAAAAAACGCCGAAATCTGCGGCATATATCATTGAGAGGAACTCTTACTCTCAATAAAGAAGGTGCTTATGGACAAACCGAGCGAACTTCCTACGGAAGTTGCGTTCCTTCCGACCGGCAATGGGGTCATCATTGCCGCCGCCGGTGCCGATGCGGCCGGTCGCCCATTGATTCGGACATAAGATTGCCCGATTCTCTTGTGAATACAGTGTTTCGGGTGGCGATATTTTCGGCATTAGGGCGTTTCTTGTCAAGAAACGCAACTTAATAACCGCCGCAAACAGTTACTAGGCAAGAACTTACATCAATCGGGGCGACAGGATTTGAACCTGCGACCTCTGCGTCCCGAACGCAGCGCTCTATTCCAGGCTGAGCTACGCCCCGAAATTCGTACCAACAAGATTGCAACATTGTACAACACCGGAAAAACACGTCAAGGGGACAGAAACAACCGCAAACGCCCCGTTTATTCCGTAACAATTTTCACACTGCCGATAACGCCCGACGGCATCAGCGGCGTTTTTCCCGTGATGTGCGTGATGTTCGTCTTCGTTAGCCGCGGCTTCCCGCCCGCTGCTCCGATTGCATCGCCGACCAAACGGTTCACCCACCGGTTCGCAACTGTGATTTCGATGTCTAATTTTTCAACCGGCAACTTACCTTGCTCGGCTCCGATTGCGTCCGTAATGTCCAGTTTGTACGGATGCGCCCAAACAGTGCCGCAAATCTTACCGTTGATTTTCACTTCGGCAAACTCGCATACCCTATCAAATTGCAGATAAACTCTGTCAGCCGCCGACGGCTTGCCATCGGTGCCGGGGGTAAGCCGGCTAACATCAACGCCAACCGTTGTTTTGTACACTGCTTCACCGCTGAAATACCTGATTCGCTCATCGCTGTTCTTCAACCAATCGTCAAGTTTGTCCATCTGTACCGTGAACGGCTGTTCTTCCTTGAACGGCGAACGGAATTCGGCTGACCAATTCGCCAAATCAACATCAGCCGTTGACCGCTTGCGGTCAGCATTGGACGAAGTAAGCCCCGTTCGGCTAACTGCCGGTCGAAATACCGCAAACGTTGAGCCGAACGGCGGTAAATCCAATTTAACTTCACCGACCGCAAGCGGTTCGGCTAAACGTACCGTTCCCGTTACCGCATCCCAAAGTTCCGCCTGCTCGCCCGCAGCACGGAATTTTGCTGTGAATTTTTCCGCTTGATTTGTTAAGTTAGCAACGAAATAAACGTCGGTATCGTCAACGCGGCGGTGTATCCATTCGATACGGGATTTATCGTTTAAGGGCGTTGCAATCTCAAAGTCCGGCCTAATGCCTTTTTTCTGCAATGCTTCCCGAACATCGTTCTTCACTGCAATCACAGCCCCGGCTTGTTTTAACTCTTCGATTTTTTTCAATGCGTTAGGCGAACAACGCTTTGCTTCCGGTATGACAAGCACTTTATACTTTGCCGCAGTCATACGGATTGCCGCTGGTATGTCATCGAATGGAATTCTCAATTCGCCATTTTCCATTTTTAGTTTCAAAAGCACATCTTCGCTGCACACGTCCCAATCGTATCCCGGCGCGCAGCCCGCTGTGTTTGCCCATTCTCCTTGTGTAAAGTTCGGCACGCCGCTGCCGTAGAATTCCAACACGTCCGCAACCGGTATGCCCTGCTGCATCATAAAATCAACCCGGTTAATGTAATCAATAAACGGTTTCGCCTTGTTCCAAACGGTACACTGCGGATTAAAATACGTTCCCGCAAAATACAAGTTGCCCGGCAAACCGGCTTCGATTGGCGAACTCGTAAACGTGTGCCAAACAAGGAGATTCAATCCTTCGCAAACGGCTTGGTCGAACGACGGTTTCAGGTTCTCAGCAAACGATTCTTGCCAGTACATTCCGATATTGGTGAGTCCTTCTGCCGCAACAAAACGTTTGCCGTTGGTATGTGCTGCCGAGGCGGGCTGTTTGACGAAGAACCGGTTCGCATTGCCGACCCGGTGCCGGGGCGACCAAGACCAAAATTCGCTCATCGGAACATCGGACATTCCGAGCAGTTGCTGCGCATCAATCGGCGCACCGTGCGGACCGCCGCTTTCCGGCATAAAGCCCAAGTTGTATTCTCTTGCCCGCTTTTTGAATTGAGCGTAATGTTCATCAGCAATGAGGTCGCCGATGGTACGGCGGAAGTCCGCAAGAAATTCATTGCTCTTACTTCGGTTGTTGCCGATATAGCCGCAGGCAATCGGCAGATACTTTTGCAAATCATACCCGCGGCGTTGTTTGAATTCGTCCCTGAACCGTTCAGTCCAGTTCATACCGCCTGCTTCCCACGAATCCGTTTCCAAATTTTGTAATGTCTTGCCGCAGTACGGCTTGACGGCATCGAGCAGTGGTTTCACGGTATCGTTCCAGTAAAAGTCAAACGCCTCGTGCCGGAGGTGGTCGAGAACAAGTCCCTGAAACTTGCCGGAAGACGTTGACGTTTTTGCACCGGTGAGAGTATAACCGATTCTCAAAATAACGAACGATGAATTACGAATGGCATTAAATTTCGGATTGTTGTCATCCATCCGCAACTCGTAATCCGTAATTCGTAATTCATCCGTTAAATCAACCGCATCGTCAATGTTGAAATCCGGGTCTGCCGGCAATTCGGGGTCATCATCGTACAACGGCGAACAGTCCGGGGCGGAACCGCCGAATTCGCTGGTCGCTATTTTGATGTTGAAATTGCTCAACGGTTTGCGTTTCTTCACCGACGGCGTTAACATCGTATTGCCGCTGTACATTACAATTTCGGCAATCTGAACGTTCCGCGGCTTGTCAGGATAGGACGGATCGAAAGCGTCTGTGAACAGCAGCCGGAATTTCTTGCCGGATGTTTTCGGGAACGCAATAGTTGCCGGTTTGTTCTCTGCAACAACCCACAGGACGGTTTGTTTTCCTTCGGAAACACCGGCGTTGACAATTTCTTTGCCGTCAACGATGACAGTACAATTCTTCGGTCCGTATCCGGAGCGGGACGTGAGATAAATCTTGTCCGCAGTAACTTCTTTTTCGAATTCAATGTCAATCCATTGCGGTTTGTCTTTCGATACACCTTCACCGGGTTTGGTGCCTTGGGACACCCAAAATGTTTTATCGTCGCCGTCGAAAAAGTTGGACGGCGGATAATCGGTCTGTTGCGAACTGGCGGTAACGGTGCATTTCACAGCAGGCAGAACATAGCCGGTGTCTTTTGCCGGAAACGCCAACACCGCAATATCTTTGTAGAATCCGTTGACTGTCGGCGGCTGCGGGAGTTTTACGTTTTTTTGATTTGCGCCAAGCGAAGTAACGGAGTATGTGATTTTTTTTGCGGCATATTCTGGCGTGATGTTCGGACCGCCGAGGTTCCAGCCGGACATTATCATTAGATGCATTTTCAACCCCAAGCGGTCTGCTTCTTTAACAGCGTGAACGAACAACTCTTTCCATTCCGGCGAACCGTACAACGGACCGGGCGGGACTTCGATGTTGCCGTCTTGACTGGACCCGTTGCCGTCGAAGAGCATTGCCGACCCGTAGCCCTGCTGTGCCATTGCGGTTAAGTCCTTCGTGATAGATGCTTTGTTGACGTGACCGTTAAGCCACCACCAAAAGCAGGACATCCGTTTGGATGTTTCGCTGTCCGGCGGCGGATTGCGGAAACCGGCTTCGAGAGTGTCAGCGGCGCGGACTTGTCCTGCCGAGAAAACGAGCAGTAAGAGATAAACGATGAAAGATAAACGGTGCATTTTTTCGGAAGGTAAGCCGTAAAACATTGTACTTGTGTTCCGCGGTAATTATATTCGATGCGGCGGCATAATGCCAGTAGTTTGCAATTTCCATTTTGAAACTCATATATTCGGAGCATAAAAATTTGTCGGGAATTTGTTACAATGGAGTAAAACCCTTTTGACAAGGAAGTTCAATGAATCCCGTCACACCCCGAACAAACCGCCGAAGCAAAACAATGTCCCCATTGTAAAAAAAACACAAGTCCGCAAAACGAGGACGAAAACACTGACGACGAGCAACAACCACATCACGATTTCCCGCCGTCATCGCCGCTGCAACTCTTGCCGAGAATACCCGTTTCCCGTCGAAGTGTTGTTTGGTCCCGACAATAACTATACCTGCGGCGCACGCCGTCTTATCGCGTTTGCCGCCGCGAAAGGTTCGTTTGACAAGAATTTGGTGGGTCGGCGGTTGAAGCAGACAGGGGCGTGTTGGTGGTTGCGGCAGGCGGAGAAAATGACGGTGTTGTGCGCCGCTTTCTATTCTGACAAATTTTTATGCACCTATACTTATCTCTCCGATTGGGTATCAGGCAAGAAAATGCCGTTGTCGTACTCTGTATCGTCCGTTTCGCAACAGTTTCACCATTGAATTCGTTTCATTGCACTTTCCCGGTGCGCCGTCAATCCTTCCTTCGCTGCAATAACGTCAATCAGCGGTGCCAACTCTTTCAGTCCGCCGGCATCAAACGATAAAATGCTGTTGCCGCGGAGAAAATCATTGCACGTCAAACCGCTTGCGAACCGTGCCGTGCCGCCTGTCGGTAAAACGTGCGACGGTCCTGCTGCATAATCGCCGACCGCAACCGGCGTGTTGTTGCCGAGAAACATTGCCCCGGCACAGTTGATTTTGTCCGCCAATTCTTCGGCGTTTTCTGTTGCAATGTGTAAATGTTCCGGCGCAATTTCGTCCGTCAACCGGCACGATTCGTCCGCATCCTTCGTCAGAATGACCGCTCCGAATTCCTGCAACGCCGTTTTTGCCAATGCCCCCCGCTCGATTTTGTTAAGTTGTTCCTCAACCGATTGCAGTGTCCGGTTCAAAATGTCTTCGTCCCAACCGATGAGAATACTTGCCCCCGGTGAATGTTCCGCTTGGGCAAGCAAATCGTAGGCAGTGAAAACCGGATTGGTTGATTTATCAACGATGACAACAACTTCGCTCGGACCGGCAATCGAATCAATATCAACTTCGCCGAAAACGTACCGTTTCGCCAATGCGACAAACAGGTTACCCGGTCCGACGATTTTATCGACCGCGGGACAAATCCTGCCGTTAACGCCGTATGCCAATGCTGCAACGCCTTGCGCGCCGCCCATCCGATAAACTTCATTCACTCCCAACTCTGTGCAGACCGCCAGCATATCATCGTTGTACGCTCCGAACTTTGTCGGCGGTGCCATCACGGCGATTTCTTTCACTCCGGCAACTTTTGCCGGAACAACACTCATCAACACTGTTGACGGATACGCTGCCGCCCCGCCGGGAACGCAAACGCCGGTACGCTTCAACGGACGGTACCGCTGCGTCAAGTATCCGCCCGGTCGTTCTACCCGGACACTCTTTGTCAGAATTGCTTCCTGAAACGTCCAGATATTATCCCGGACTTTTTTAACGGCATCGAGCAGTTTTTTATCTGCTCTTTGGTACGCGGCATTGAGTTCCTCTTCGGAAACCCGGAGTGTCCCGGCAGTGAGTTCCGCCCCGTCTATTTTTTGACTGTATTCTAATAAAGCGTCCAGCCCGCGTTCTTTGATGTCTTTACAGATTTTCTTAACGACCTGAACCGGTGTGAGCGGTTCGCCGAAAATTTCAACGGTCTTCTTTTTGCCCGCTTCGGAGACGATATTGCCGTCAATGCGCAACTTATTGCGGAGAAGTTGCAACTTTTCGGCAGCGTTATCCGTTCGGGTATTGATTCGGAGAATGTTTAGCATTACTACTGGAAACTATTGTGCTTGTGCTTTCTTGTCGATGTGTTCCAACACCGGACGGATGCCCAGCGAGGCGGAACAGTCGCGGGTACAGTTGCCGCAGCCGGTACACAAAATCACACCGAACTTATTCGGGTAAATCGCAAACTTGTGCTGTACCCGGTTCCGCTGCCGAACTGCCTGATTGGCTCTGGGATTATGTCCCGATGCGTGCAGCGTGAACAATGCAAATTGGCAAGTGTCCCAATTTTTGACCCGGCTGCCTTTTGCCGCACCGCCTTCGTCAACGATGTCGAAACAATGACACGTCGGACAAATGTAGGTACACGCCCCGCAGCCGACGCAGCGCAGCGACGTTTCGGCATACACCGGGTCGTCAAAGTGTTCCGACAGATATGTTTTGACCCGCTCGGCATCGAACCGGACAGGCGGCGGTGTCGCCGTTTTGCCGGTCTTGTCATCTTCCGTTGTTTTACCGTCAAACAGTGCTTTGCCCTTGTCCGTAAAAATGCGGACTTCAAAGACGGAACAAGTCCCGCCGCTAACATCAAGCAGCATTGCATCGGCACCGCTGTTGGTGTCAGGGGCAAAACCGACGGAAGTACAAAAACACATTTCGTCCGCCTTTTGGCAGGCAAGCGTAACAATGGTTGTCTTTGCCCGCCGCTGCTGATAGAACCGGTCTTGATAGTCCCACGCAAACACTTTGTCGAGAATCGGCAAACTCGCCCCGTCGCACGGACGCGCCCCGAACACGATTTGTTCCGTATTAAAATCGGGAACGTCTTCAACAACCAGTTCTTTACCTTCGTACCGGTACTTGCAAATCGCTTCGTGTTTTGGAAAGAAGAATTCTTTGATGGAATTCGTCGGCATTATATTGCCGTCCAGTACGAGTTCTTCGGCATTTTTCAGCGGCTTGAAAAAAAAACGTTTTCCGGCGGCAACGGGACCGGCAACGGCAGTCCCTGCGGCGATTTTACCGGCGATGAGTTGATTTAGTTGCGGGCGGGTAATTGTCAAAGACATTATAATAATTGATAATCGGCAGGGGTACTTCCAAAAACTATTTTTCTGTTGAGGAGTTTTTAGAAACTCTCCAGTGGATAGTGGATAACGGATAATTGTACTATAAAAAAATCGTTGTGAAAATACCCCGATGTTCATTCCCGCCCGTGTTATCTTTTTTCTTGCATTGACCGCCTGGGGAACGGCAGCGTTTGAGTTGTCGTTTTCCGGTTTCCCGCTGCATTTTTCCGCCGCGGACTTACAGAACATCGAACCGTTTTCCGATGCCGCAACCGCTTCCGAACGCACCGCCGGAAACATTACATTTTTCGGGTTAGCCGCCGGATTCGTTCTGTTCGGCTTTCTGTCCGACCGATTCGGACGCTGCCGGATTTTATTACTGTGCCTGTTTCTTGCTCCGCTGTGTTCCGGTCTCGGCTGTATTTCGTTTTCATTCAGCGATTTCCTTATTCTGCGTTTTATCACCGGTGCAGCATCCGGCGGACTGTTTCTGACCGGCACCTTGCTGTTGTACGAGCAGCGGGATGCGATGTTCCGCCGCAATGCGCCGCAGTTCGTGCCGATGTTGACACTGATAATGATGATGTGGTTCGTTCTGCTGCCGCTGATTCCGGTAATTCATTGGCGGTTAAGCGTTGCCGCAACGTTCCTGCCGGTGTTCTTTCTCTTGTATTTTTACCGATATTACGATGAACCTCCGCGGTGGAAAATTGCCGTCCGGGATAAACGCTTTGCAAATAGAACGGCTAAAAAGTACGGCAATATCCGCGAACGGCGGAAAATCGTTCGGGGAACATTCACGCTATTTGCCGTGATTGTGATTTTGAAAATTCCGTTTACTGACTATTTTTTCCCGTCATTACAGTCCCGTGAATCAAGGATAATGATAATAGCACAGCAAGACGGGATACTGGCGTACCTGATTCAGGAGCCGCAACTGTTGAATACGGAAGAGTTGGGACAACTTGATTGGCAGGCAATCGGCGAAAAATTGACAGCACAACGGGACATACCGCGGGCGTTGTTTGATGCGCTGTTAACGTTGAACGCCGAAAAACGGACGATTAGCCGGCAAAATCTGTTAGACCGCGCCGTTGCCGCTTGGGATAAGCATAAGGGCAATCGGCGGAAAGCAACGGAAATACCGCAGAACGAA